>JAYVPZ010000342.1:0-21190 GCA_043757105.1 Aestuariivirga sp.
CGCTCATGCCGCTAGTTTGCCTCAATTCATATGGTAATGGATTCTGATAAAAGTTAACTAGCCTGAAACAGCATTAGAATCAAAGATTGCAATTCAAAATTGGGACGCGTGTTGAGAACTGTTATTAAAATTTTGCTCGTCGTTGCTGCATCGTTTTATGGTGCGAGTGCTTTTGCATCTGGTCCAGTAGAAACCAGCCCTTTTGCTGTGCAAGGTGTTGAGGTTGATGTGACTGACACCAGCGCTGCCACGGCAAAGGAAAAGGCGTTGATTGAAGTGCAAATGAAGGCCTTCCTAAGTCTTGCAGAAACATTAGGGGATCCCGATACCGCTGCTGAACTTGCAAAACTGGACGAAAAACAAATTATTCCCCTTTTGAAATCACTGTCCATAGAAGAAGAGAAAATAAGCCCCGGTCGTTATCAGGGGCGTTTCACAGTGCGTTTCTTGGCAGAAAAAATAAAACCAATTCTAGCAAACGCAGGTATTTCGCTTCCACAGTCACAGGGACCGGCCATGCTGGTTGTTCCCGTTTGGCAAAATGAGCAGGGGCAAACATCCCTATGGGACGATAATGTTTGGCGCAAAGCTTGGCAAAACTTGAACGCGCAACAAGCGCAAATACCTTTAATTATTCCGCTTGGCGATCAAGACGATAGTTCAACATTGAGTGTTCAAGATGCAGTGGCCAATGACCCGGTAAAACTAGAAGCATTGCGTCGCCGCTATGATGTTAAAACACTGCTCGTGGCTTTTGCTGAACCAGCACCTGAGGGCGGCATTCATGCTCATATGGTGGGAAGTTCACCTTTAGGAAAAATTACCATCGACAAAATATACCAAGCCGACTCCGGAACACTTAATGATTCCGCCATTATGGCAGCACAGAGGTTCCATTCGCTAATGATTGATAAGTTCCACGCTGATCAAGCAAAAATTGCAGCAAAATCTGCCAACCCAAATGCTCCGCAATCGGTTGCAGTGGCAATACCGTTCACCAGCCCAACCGAGTGGAATGGCCTCCGTGCGCGCATTCTTTCCACGCCGGGCGTTATGGGTGTTGATGTTACTTCGTTAGATGGCCAAGGTGCTTCCGCTAAGTTGGTATATTCTGGTAATTTGCAAGACATGCAGTCGTCGTTCCAAGCAACCGGATTGCAATTGGAGAGATCTGGCGGATCATGGGTCATTCAGCCTATTTGAGTTTGATATGAATTTCCCAAATCTCATAACAGTTGGCCGCATTCTTTTGGTGCCTGTAACAATCTGGTTGCTTATTTCAGAAGCGTTCGGTTGGGCTTTGGCTGTTTTTTTGATTGCAGGCATCAGTGACGGCGTTGACGGTTATCTTGCAAGGCGCTTTTCAAGCCAAACCGAACTTGGTGCCTATCTTGATCCAATCGCGGATAAGCTTTTGCTGGTTTCGGTGTTCGCCGCTTTAGGAATCATCAAAATTTTACCGGCTTGGCTGGTTTTGTTGGTCATAACCCGTGATCTTTTAATTATAGTGGGTGTTATGTTAGCTTGGCTCATGGGCCAACCGTTTATCATGAAACCACGCGCCATCAGCAAAATGAACACTGCGGTACAGGTTATATTTATTGCTTCAGTTTTGGCGATTTATGCCGCCCACTTTAGTCCGTCATTCTTTGTGCCAGTAGGAACCATATTAGTAGCAATTTTGACCTTTATCTCCGGCGCTTTTTACATGCGAGACTGGTTCCTTCACACCAACCCACCAAAAGGTGTTAAATGACATTGCAACGAAAAACGACATTCTGGATTGCTGCATTCATTGGGCTAATCCTCATTTTGTGGTCGCTACAAAATATTCTCTTGCCTTTTATTGCCGGATTTGTGTTGGCATATTTTCTTGATCCTGTGGCGGATCGATTGGAAAAATTGGGCTTGCCGCGGATTTTCGCAACCTTTGTCATACTTGCCACAGCAATCTTACTGGTGGTTCTTGTCTTTATCTTGGTCGTTCCTGTAGTGGCAGATCAATTGGTAAAACTTGTCGCTGATTTGCCCACGCTCACCAAATCTTTGGTGGAGCGCTTTAATGAGCAAGCGCCACAAAGACTCAAAGACATTGTTTCTAATTCGGGCACCGACTTGCAAGGCCAACTCACCAACTATGCGGGCAAAGCAGCAGTTTGGATCGGTGGCTTTCTCGGTTCGCTTTGGACTGGGGGCAGGGCTTTAATCAGCGTAATTTCACTGATGGTTATCACGCCAATCGTAGCGTTTTACTTGCTTGCGGATTGGGATCACCTCGTTGCTAAAGTTGATTCATGGCTGCCGCGCGATCACGTCGAGGAGCTCCGAGCAATTGCGCGAGATATCGATAGCGCCATGGCGGGTTTTATTCGCGGGCAAGGAACGGTTTGTCTTTTGCTTGGTATATTTTATGCCACAGGCCTTTCTCTTGTTGGCTTAAAATCTGGCATGGCCATTGGATTTGCCGCTGGCCTTTTGAGCTTCATCCCTTATGTTGGTGCGCTGATTGGCGGCATGATGGCCATCGGTGTAGGCCTCGTTCAATTTTGGCCGAATGAAACCCAAGTTCTCTTGGTTGTTGCTGTGTTTTTGGTGGGGCAGATTGTTGAAGGCAATTTTTTGTCGCCGAAATTAGTTGGTGGTTCAATTGGCTTACATCCAGTGTGGATGATGTTTTCACTATTGGCTTTCAGTTATGTATTCGGCTTTTTGGGACTATTGCTGGCAGTGCCTATGGCGGCGGCAACGGGTGTGTTCGTGCGTTATGGCTTGAAGCGCTATCTCCATAGCAAATTTTTCACTGGTACAATTGTTTCCAACGTTCCTGATTTGAACAAGCCAAAGAAAGCAAATGTCAAAAAACTCTGAGCAACTCATTCTTGACTTGCTCCACCGTGAAGCGCTTGGGCGCGAAGATTTTTTAGTGACGTCTTCAAACTCTGCGGCCGTAGCTCTAATCGACCAATGGCCCAATTGGCCATCTCATGCTGCTATTATTTTGGGGGATGAAGGCTGCGGAAAGACTCATCTTGTGGAGGTCTGGAGACGAAGGAACAATGCGGCATTAGTTACCGCTGACGAGTTGGGGGCGTCAGAAATTCCAGCCTTATTGCAATCTGGCGCACTTGCGATCGAAGAACTACAAAGTGAAAAACTAAATGAGCGCGCATTGTTCCATGCGCTAAATCTGGCGAAGCAAGAATCGAAATTCTTACTGCTCACAACTCGCTTAGCGCCTGCATTTTTACCGCTGGTTATTCCAGACCTTACATCAAGATTGAAATCTTTGCCAACAATTCAAATCCTCCCGCCCGATGATGCCCTGCTCAGAGGTGTATTGGTTAAACTATTTGCTGATCGTCAGATTTCGGTTGAGGAAGGCTTGATCAATTACATTTTAATTCGCATGCCGCGCTCACTTGGAATGGCTAGAAAATTGGTTACCGACATTGATCTGCTGGCAATGACCGAAAAGACTGAAGTTAACAAACGCTTAGTGGCGCGTGTTTTAGCCAAAATAGAAGAACCAGATTTGTTTACGCGACACAGCGAATCTTTCACATAGCTGTCAAAAACGACTATTAGTTGTGTAGGGTTTGAGAGGAAGCCCAGCCATGAATGAGATATCAAAAGCTCCAAATTTGTTAGACAGTCCTTCGCGATTCTATAATCGTGAACTTTCTTGGCTTGAATTCAATATGCGTGTTTTGGAGGAAGCCCGAAATCCTGCACATCCATTGCTTGAGCGAGTACGCTTTCTTTCTATTTCCGGCAATAACCTCGATGAATTTTTCATGGTGCGCGTGGCTGGTTTGGTCGGACAAATGCGTGAGCAGATCTTGGAAATCAGCCAAGATGGATTTTCCCCTGCAGAACAACTCGAATTAATTCGCAAACGTGCTCAAGAATTGATGGCAGAACAAGATCGGCGCTGGATTCAGCTGAAAGAGGAGCTCAAGCAAAACAAAATAGAGATCGTCGAAGAGGGTGGCCTAACCGCCCATGAGCGCGACTGGGCTGACCAGCGTTTCCTCGATCATATTCTACCTATTGTAACGCCAATCGCAATTGATCCAGCGCATCCGTTTCCCTTTATTTTGAATCGCGGTTTCGTCATGGCGGTGCAACTTCGCCGCAGGCAAGATGGCAATCAGATGAAAGCGCTTCTGCCAATTCCGTCGCAGCTCGAACGCTTCATGCGGCTACCAAGTGAAAATGCGCGTTTCATCTTGCTCGAAAATTTATTGAGCATGTTTTTGCCGCGCCTATTCCCGGGTTATGATGTCGAAAGTAAGGGGCTTTTCCGCATCATCCGCGATAGCGATATTGAAATTGAAGAAGAAGCCGAAGATTTGGTGCGTGTATTCGAAACAGCACTTAAGCTTCGTCGTCGTGGCGTCGTGATTCGAATGGAAGTTGATGCCGCTTGCCCGCGCGATTTGCGCAACTTCATTGCACAAGAACTGGATGTTTCGGGTGATGTTACGATCATGAAGGAGGGTTTGGTCGGATTTGCTGACACATCACAACTCATTTTGGATGAACGCCCAGATCTGAAGTTCACGCCCTATGTGGCACGGTTTCCAGAGCGAGTACGTGATCATGGCGGCGATATTTTTGCTGCAATCCGCCAGAAAGATTTTGTGGTTCATCATCCATATGAGTCTTTTGATGTTGTGGTGCAATTCATCAGGCAAGCAGCAAACGACCCCGATGTAGTGGCGATTAAACAAACGCTTTATCGCACATCGCGAAATTCACCTATTGTTGCCGCGTTGGCAAAAGCAGCAGAAGCTGGAAAGTCTGTCATAGCGTTGGTGGAACTAAAAGCCCGCTTCGACGAAGAAGCCAATATTCAATGGGCACGAGATTTGGAACGCGCAGGTGTTCAAGTGGTGTTCGGTTTCATTGAGTTAAAGACCCACGCCAAGGTTTCCATGGTGGTGCGCCGCGAAGGTGGTTCGATGCGCACTTATGTGCATTTTGGAACCGGCAATTATCACCCCATCACTGCAAAAGTTTACACTGATTTATCTTTCTTCACGTGTGATCCCGCGCTCGCGCGAGATGCTGCACGATTGTTCAACTTCATTTCAGGCTATGCCCAGCCCGATGACCTTGAAAAAATTTCACTTTCGCCCGTCAATTTGAAAACGACATTGCTGCACAATATTGCCGAAGAGATTGGTTTTGCACAAAACGGCAAGCCAGCTCAAATTTGGGTTAAACTGAATTCTTTGGTCGATCCTGAAATCATCGATGCCCTCTACAAAGCCAGTCAGGCTGGCGTGATGATTGAGATGATCGTTCGGGGAATATGTTGTTTGCGGCCTGGCGTTTCAGGCCTGTCAGAAAACATTCGCGTTAAGAGCATTGTCGGCAGGTTTTTGGAACACTCGCGCATTGTGTGTTTTGGTGCGGGCTATGGACTGCCCAATCCGATGGCCAAAGTATATATTGGTTCAGCCGATTGGATGCCGCGCAATCTTCATCGCCGCGTTGAAACATTGATCCCAATCGAAAATCCCACCGTTCATGAACAAGTGTTGGATCAAATCATGATTGCCAATTTGCGCGACAACCAACAAAGTTGGAATCTTTTACCCGATGGAACGTCCGAACGGACGGTTCTGCCTAAAGGCGAAGAACTATTTAATGCCCATCAATTTTTTATGGAAAATCCATCTCTGTCTGGACGAGGCAGTGCGTTAGGCGGTAAAGTAACATCAACGACTAAGAAAAAGGCGGCGCGCACGAAGTGAAGTGGTATGATGGGTTTAGAACTGTTCCACCAAGCTACCGCCCGGTCGCGGTCGTTGATATTGGTTCAAACTCGGTTCGTTTGGTCGTCTATGACGGGTTGAGACGTTCTCCGGCACCTATTTTTAATGAAAAAATTCTTTGCGGTTTGGGCAAAGGTGTGGCTATCACCGGCAGGCTAAATGAGGCGGCAATCGCGCGGGCATTGCAGGAACTTCGGCGCTTTAAAACACTGGTCAAACAGATCGGCGTAAAAGAAGTTTTCGCAGTGGCAACGGCAGCGGCGCGTGAAGCTAAGAACGGCGAGGAGTTTATTGATCTCGCAGAAAAAGCTTTAGGAGCAGGCATCAACGTTTTGACCGGCAAAGAGGAAGCGCGTTATGCGGCACTTGGCGTCATCGCAGGCATTCCAGAAGCAGATGGCATCGCGGGCGATTTAGGTGGTGGCTCACTAGAGTTGATAAACCTGCACGAAGGTAAACTTCATGATGGAATTACACTGCCGATTGGCCCGCTGCGTCTCATTGATTTGTCAGGCGGTTCTATTCAGCGTGCCAGTGTGATTGTTGATGAATATTTAGAAAAAGCCGAAATCCTTAAGCAACTGAACGGCAGAACTTTTTATGCCGTTGGAGGCACATGGCGGAATTTAGCCCGCATTCACATGGCACAATCGCAATATCCGCTGCATGTGCTTCATCATTATGTCATGACGGGCCAGCAAGCCAGTGGAATTTCAGATCTGGTGTCCGGGCTCACGTCATCTTCGCTGAAAGACGTGAAGGATATGTCCAAGTCGCGCGTGGAAACCATGCCCTTTGGCGCATTGGTGCTCAACCGCTTGCTGCATCTTGGCAAAGCCAAAGATGTGATGGTCTCAGTTTATGGTGTACGTGAGGGTTTACTATATTCAAAACTGCCACGTCGTAAGATGCAGTCTGATGCCCTGCTGGCTTCGTGTTGGGATTTTGCAAGGCGTTACGCACGTTCACCTTCGCATGAACTTGAACTCTGCGATTGGACAGACCAGCTTTTTGGCAAAGGTAAAATTGAAGAGAATGAGGAGGAGACGAGGCTCCGCTATGCTTCTTGTTTGTTGGCAGACATAGGCTGGCGTGCCCACCCCGATTATAGAGCTGATCGTTCGCTTGGCATGATCTCACAGGCGGCGTTTGTCGGCGTCGACCATCCCGGTCGTGTTTTTTTAGCTCTCACTGTTTTCTATCGTTATGAAGGCGAAACCATGAAGGATGACCTGACGCGGCTTTTGGACGAACGCCATATCGAACGCGCACATCTTCTGAGTTCTATTTTTAGACTAGCCTATATTCTGTCTGCAGCCATGCCCGGCATGTTGCCAAAAATTGGAATTAAGGCTGGCGAAGGCAAAACGTTGGTGCTCACAATTCCTAAGAAGCTCAAGGATTTGATGGGCGAACGCGTTGAAAAGCGTCTTGCTGGACTTGCATCCGAAATTGGCAGAACACCTAAAGTGGTCATCGATTAGTTTCTAGGTCGTTGGCTTAGTATAGATCACCGCATTGTCGTCGCTGTAAGCTTTCTTCCAACCCATTTTATCTAGAAATTGATTACGGGCATCATCCACCGGAAGAAGTGTCCAAGTGATATGATTCCGGTCGATTAAGTCTTGAAAAAGCTTGGCACCATCATGCTTTGCAGAGTTCACATAATCAGGGAAGAAATCGCCCGTAAACAATTGCTCGGCACGACCATCAACAAAGGTTTTAATGCCATGAAATATTAACGACCCGCCATAGATATACTGATTGAATACTGGACCATCAAGATGATTAGCTAACGCAAAAGCAATTGGTTTTTCAACAGCAGTCGTCTCTGGTGGAGTCGGTTTCTTTGTTTGAAAAAATACCACGCCGGTAATTATGACGCCAAAACTGATCAATGCCGTGAGCGGCACAAAATGTTTTTCGACAAACCGCTCCAAAACATCGCGTGGTCTTGTGAACCAGCGCGCCAATGAGATATCGGGGAAGCGCTCGGCAATGTGAGGAGCGACAACAATTGGAACCAACAAAAAATACACATAAACAAATCGCACATGTGTCAACAACATGTGAAGAACAAAAACGATAAACAGAGTTTTTGCCCAACCAAGTTTCAGCCGCGCACCAATTAAACCAAGCAATGAAGCAAGGATAAAAAATTCAATGATGAAATCTTCCCGCGAGTTCAGCGGCATCCATTCCATAATATGTTCCATCGCTTTGTTCGTCGCCATCATCTGCAAGCCGATACGAATGGGCTCAAAACCATAGGGATGAATCATCGCTGCAACCGGGCAGAGAATGAGAAATATCACCCATTTTTTCAAAAGCGGTTTGTCGGAAAGCCGGATATTTTCGATCAGATGAAGAAACGCAAATCCTGCAATCACAAACCCCAGTGTGAAGCTGCCATGTAAATTTGACCACACGGCAATCAATGCCAGCAACCAATATTGTGGCGCTTGTTTTGCTTCAGCTGCGCGGAACATGCGAGCAGTAAAATATGCCGCTATTGGCAGCGTGAACACATGTGGCCGCGCCATAACAATGGGACTAAGCATTATGATGGTAAGAATAGCTAACACACCGGCAATCGTGGGAAGCAAATAGGCCGCGAGTTCACGGTAAAATATCAAGATCGCCGAGACAGCGGCAATTGCTGTCAACAACATGACACCGTTCCAGCCGCCAAACTTGAAAGCCCCAGCAAACAAGACTTCTGACAACCATTCCTTTGAAACAAAAGGTTGCCCAGCAAATGTATAGGAGTAGGTGTCAATGATCGGCAATTGGCCTGATGAGATTATGTCGCTACCCAGCTTTGTATGCCAGAATGTATCTGGGTCAGCTAAAAGCCTCGCATAATCATTCATATATGAGCAGATCATGATAGCCATAATGGCTATCCCCAAGATGATTGCGAAGCGGTATGGGTTTGTAGATGTATCAGGCATAAAGATCCTCAGAGTGGAAAGTTTATTGAGGATAGATGCTAGTCGATGGAGTTTAACTGCTCGTTAACCGCGTTTCATCAGCACGGCGCGTCCATTCTCCATACCGATACAGGCTTTACCGTGCTTGATATCCAGCGCCATATTGCCGAACACTTCGCGCCGCCAACCCTTGAGCAGTGGCACATCGGCATTATCATCAATGGCGACTGCATCAATTTCAGAAGCGCTAGCAAGCAGTTTCGGCGCAACATTTTCGGTTTCGCAGGCAACCTTGAGAGCGAGTTTTAGAACTTCAGCGGCAGCTTGCTGTGCAGCTGACATTTCGTCACCGCGTCCCTTGAAATCAGGAATAGTTTTAGGATCACGCGCCAAACCATGTGCGACCATTTTTAGAATGGTAGCCCCCATGGATGAATTGGCTGTTCCCTTTGAAACCAAGCGCAGTTCATTAATCGCTTCTGGCTTCTGCGGCATTTGGATCGCGATTTCAGCAAGTGCCTCATCTTTCAACACTCGGCCACGTGGAACATTGCGCGATTGAGCCTCGCGTTCCCGCCAAGCAGCAATCGACATCAACACACCAAATTGCTTCTTGTTCTGAATGCGGGCCTTGATTCGTTTGTAGCTTTCTTCTGGATCGACACGGTAAGTCTCGGGGGAGGTCAGAGTTTCAATCTCATCATCCAACCATCCTTCGCGGCCTGTTTCATGAAGTTGCGCTTGAAGTTTTTCATACACCACACGCAGATGCGTTACATCAGAAACCGCATAGAGTGCTTGTTTAGATGTCAGTGGTCTGCGTGACCAATCGGTAAACTGTGAGGACTTGTCGATAGATGCGCCAACAAGCTTGCGCACAATGGCTTCATAACCCACTTGGTCACCAAAGCCGCAAACCATGGCGGCGATTTGTGTGTCAATGACGGGTGTAGGAACGGCACCAGAAAGTTGGATTAGGATCTCAAAATCTTGTCTTGCGGCATGGAAGACTTTGAGAACTTTTGTATTGGCCATCAATTCAAAGAAAGGCGCGAGATCAAGCCCCTCAGCAAGCGGATCAACCAACACGGCCTCTTCTGCACCAGCGATTTGGATGAGACAGAGTTTAGGATAGTAGGTTGTCTCACGTAAGAATTCAGTGTCAACCGTGATGAAGATTTCGTCGGCCATGCGGACGCAAAATTCTGCGAGGTCTTGCGTTGTTGTAATTGTAACCACAGTTTGTGGGGCAGGGGTGTTCAAGTCTGTTTTAAGCATTATCCGAACACCCGGTTGAATATCGTATCGACATGCTTAGTATGGTATCCAAGATCAAACAAAGCTTCGAGTTCCGCCGGTTTCATAACAGCGCTCACTTCTTTATCTGCTTTAAGTAAATCCAAGAAATTCCCTTCGCCGCGCCAGACAGGCATGGCGTTGCGTTGCACAGCGGCATAGGAGTCTTCGCGGCTTAACCCCTTTTGTGTCAACGCTAGCATGATGCGTTGAGAATGAATGAGGCCACCAAGTCGATCTAAATTCTTCTGCATATTTTCAGGATAGACAACCAATTTATCAATCACACCAGCCATTCTCTTGAGTGCGAAATCGAGATGCACTGTGGCGTCTGGGCCAATGCCGCGCTCAACTGACGAGTGCGAAATATCCCGCTCATGCCACAGCGCCACATTTTCCATAGCTGGCGTGACAGCCGAGCGCACAAGACGGGCAAGGCCGGTGAGATTTTCCGTCAATACCGGATTGCGCTTATGCGGCATGGCCGAAGATCCTTTTTGGCCGGGCGAGAAATATTCCTCAACCTCCAGCACTTCCGTGCGCTGTAAATGGCGAATTTCTGTAGCCAAACGTTCGATAGAGCTGGCGACAACGCCGAGCACCGCGAAAAACATGGCATGACGATCACGTGGGATGACCTGTGTTGAAACAGGTTCAACGCTCAGGCCCAATTTTGCTGCCACATGTTCTTCAACCGATGGATCGATGTTGGCAAATGTGCCAACAGCTCCGGAAATGGCACATGTGCCAACATCTTTGCGTGCCAGCACCAAGCGTTCACGCGCACGCTGAAACTCCGCATGAGCGAAAGCCATCTTCAAACCGAACGTAACAGGCTCAGCATGAATGCCATGGCTGCGTCCGATGCAGACGGTATTCTTATGTTCAAGTGCACGCTTTTTCAACGCCGCCAGCAACTCGTCAACATCGGCGATCAAGAGTTCAGCGGCGCGGGTGAGTTGGATATTGAAGCATGTGTCGAGCACATCTGATGATGTCATGCCCTGATGTACGAAGCGGGCTTCCGGCCCGACGATTTCAGCCAAATGCGTGAGAAATGCGATCACATCATGCTTGGTGATAGCTTCAATCTCGTCAATCCGTGCCACATCAAATTTAGCATCACGGCCCTTTTCCCAAATCTTAGCTGCCGCTGCTTTTGGAATAGTACCCATTTCCGCCATACGATCAGCCGCATGCGCTTCTATCTCGAACCAGATTTTGAAGCGCGTTTCGGGGGACCATATTGCGGTCATTTCTTTTCGAGAATAGCGAGGGATCATTGAAGGCCTTAAAGTAGATTCAGCCTCGTGTATCAAATATGACGGCTAGATGCGAGTCTTGATACTCAGAAAGCTTTGAAAGTCACGATCGTAAATGTGTCTCTGATTCCGGAAATTGGGTGCACCTTTTGGGCAATGAAGTGTCCAATATCTTCGTTATCGTTCAAATAAAATTTTACGAGCAAATCATATTCGCCTGCCGTCGAGAAAATCTCGGACGCAATTTCAGCATCGGCGATGGCGGTAGCCACTTGGTACGATTTGCCGAGTTCACATTTTATTTGGACGAAGAATGCGCGCATTTAGGTTCCGATCATTTATCAAAGGGCAGGGCGGCGTATTTGCCCTGATGCCATTCATACCACACAAAGCGTGGTGGCTGCACCTCTCCCATTTTATCAAATTTCAGAGGCCCCAATGCGGTTTCGACAGTTACACCAGAGCGCAGCCAATCAGCAATTGCCCGCCCGTTTTTAGGATCAACTTGAACGGCAGCCGTAGCAAAAAGCTGAACGGCGGCATAGGTCGGAAGTGTTGCGCCATCGGCGTTAAAGCCTGAAACTTTAAGCGCGGAAATAGGGGATTTTGCCTCATGCGCAGATTGAGGATCAACCGAGAAACTAACCCATGTGCCTTCGCCCGCATCTTGGGCACGTTCCCAATATTGTTCAGTCAGCAGAGCGTCGGGGCCAAAAAATTTGGCGGCCGATCCAGCGGCACGCAACGCAGCAGCAATGGAACCTGCATCGCTCGCGCTACAGGCAAAATAAACGGTATCAATGTTTTTTGCAATAATATCGCTGACCAATAATGTTAAATCCTGAGTATCGGGTTTGAATGATGATACTAAAGTTGGCGGACTTGAGAGTGCTGATGCAAATTGTTTTGAAAGTGCAGAATTAGCAGCAGTTCCATCGTCCAAAACTGCAACAGGCCCACTCTCCGACACTTGATCAATGCTTTTTGCTGCAAAATCTGCTTGAGCATCATCTCTCGATGCAACGCGCACAACATTCCAGCCAGCACTTTCAGCAAGCAACGGCACACTTGCAGTGGGGGCGATCATAGGGATGTTAGCAGCCTCATAAATTTTAGCGGCACTCAATGATGGATTAGAACAAAAATGTCCAATAACTACCGAGACACCTGCCGATACAAATCCACGCGCCACGTCTTCGGCTTTGCGCACATCACATCCATCATCTGCAATATTCAGCGCAAGTAATTCGCCTGAAATGCCGCCATGAGCATTGATGTCATCGATGGCAGCTTGTGCACCGTTTTTCATTTGCGCACCGAAGCTGGCAAATTGGCCAGTCATCGGGCCAGCAACACCGATGATGATATCGGCACTGGCAGACCCAAAGCAAAAGAGGAGAGTAAATAATGAAACCGCAAATCGCAACGCAACACTCCAAAAATAAAAAAGCCTCGCGTGATGTTACTCACGCGAGGCCCATTCAAGCAAGCTAACGCTTATTGAATTGTTGGATCTTCAGCATAGTTGCCATTGGCAAACTTATACCAAACATATTTTGCATCTTTCACGTCGCCCTTAGCATCAAGTGCGAGATCGCCGAGAACGGTCTTCACAACGTTGCCAGCACGAAGCCAGCCCATGATGGCTTTGCTGTCGCTGCCCTTAGTGGCAGTTGCAGCAGCAACATACATTTGGATCGAAGCATATGTGTACAAGGTGTAGCCTTCTGGATCATAACCAGCAGCCTTAAACTTGGCCACGAGATCCTTAGCGGCTGGGTTTGTGCGTGGTTCTGGAGCGAAAGTGAAGATCATGCCTGTGGCAGCTTCACCAGCAATGGTCCAGAATTCAACGTTGTTCATTGAATCGCCAGACAACATTTGAGCCTTTGAACCTTGTTCGCGCATTTGCTTCAAGATCAAAGCGCCTTCTGGGTGATAACCGCCCATGTAGATCGCATCAATGCCAGCATCTTTCATCTTCGAAACGAGAGCTGAGTAATCCTTTTCACCAGGATTGATTGATTCAGCCATAGTTTCTTTGAGACCGGCAGCGTTCATTGAACCCTTAGTGGCATCAGCGAGGCCTTTGCCGTAAGCTGACTTGTCATCAATGATGGCAACTTTTTTGCCAGCAAAGTTCTTGGCCAAGAAGTTGCCTGCCACGAGGCCTTGCGCATCGTCACGACCGCAAACACGACCCACGTTCCAGCCACCTTCATCGGTGAACTTTGGATTGGTTGAAGCTGGCGAGATTTGCACGATGCCATCTTCTTCGTAAACCTTCGAAGCTGGGATGGATGAGCCTGAGCAGAGATGTCCTGCTACAAACTTAACACCCTTTGAACCCATTTGTTGGGCCACAGCCACGGCTTGCTTTGGATCGCAAGCATCGTCACCGATTTCGAGAACGAGCTTTTCGCCGTTCACGCCACCAGCAGCGTTGATGTCTGCAACAGCCATTTCAGCGCCACGCTTATATTGTTCGCCAAGTGCAGCGAGCGAGCCAGTGATCGGGCCTACAGTTGCAATGGTGATGTCAGCCAAAGCTGATGTTGCTGTCAGTGCGGCAGCAAAGCTGATCGCAATACCAGACAAAAGTAATTTCTTCATGTAGTAGTCTCCCTGTAAAGTTTTTGACCAAATGGTCGGTCGGGGTGGAAACCCCTTGAAGCATAGTTTCGCTCAAAGAGGCCGGATTGGAAAGGAAAAAACGACATCCCCTTCAACAATTTTGTAAAATTTATGTCTTGTCTCGCCAACCGAATAGGCTGGTCTTTTCATAGAGCCAAGGATATTTTTCGGTCATTTGGTTAACCCGTGTCATTTGATAGCCAATGAGTGAAAAGGCAACGACGACGGCGGTTTGCACCACGTAATAATAACCTGATGTGAGCGTCTCTTGAAACAATGCGAAATGCAAAAATCTCAATCCCGCGCCAAATATCAGCATATAAACAACGAGCTGCCACATTGGTTGCCAGCCAAGTGCCGTCGAACGACCAGCCATAAATGCAGCGCCACCGCCGCCAATTACGGTAAGAATAACAAACACCCAAAAACTATGTTCGGCCAAAAGCGACATCTTAATGGCCTCCTTCAAGATAAGCAGCGCGAACTTCAGGGCTCTTCAAAAGTTCAGCACCTGTGCCACTCATCGCGATTTTGCCGTTGACCATCACATAAGCGCGGTGGGCGAGGCGAAGTGCGTGGAACGCATTTTGTTCAACCAGCAAAACCGTTAGGCCTTCTTCTTGGTTCAATTTTTTAATGGCTGCAAAAATTTGTTTGACGATGATCGGCGCCAAACCAAGCGACGGTTCATCTAACAACAAAAGGCGAGGGCGGGCCATGAGGGCGCGGCCGATGGCCAGCATTTGTTGCTCACCACCTGAAAGAGTTCCAGCACGTTGATTGCGGCGTTCTTCCAAACGCGGGAACAACGCAAAAACTTTCAACAAGTCTTCGTCAAAATGTCGAAGCTTATCAACCGTAGCTCCCATTTGTAGATTTTCAAACACGCTCATGCGTGGAAAAATCCGGCGTCCTTCGGGGGATTGTGCAATGCCCAGATGAACAATTTCATGGGTCGGCATTTTCGTGATATCTTGGCCGTCAAGAATGATTGTTCCGGAACGCGCGCGCGGCGTTCCGCAAATCGTCATCATCAATGTTGATTTGCCAGCACCATTTGCGCCAATCACAGTGGCTATTTCGCCTTTGTGCACTTCAAAGTCGATGCCTTTGAGCGCTTGGATTTTACCGTAAAACGTTTCAACGCCTTTGCCTTGGAGAAGGATATCGCTCATTTGCGGACTCCTTTTTTGGCAACTGGTTTTTTGGGCAGGGCCTTGGCGACAACTCTTTTTATTGGAGCGGCAACAGCAGGCGCATTCACAGCAGCTGTAACGACCTCTGCCGGAGCTTCGTCGTCTTCAACACCAAGATAGGCGCGGATTACGGCTGGATCATTCTTTATTTCGTTTGGTGTGCCATCAGCAATTTTGCGACCATAATCGAGAACCACAACATGATCTGAGATTCCCATAACCACGCTCATGTCGTGTTCAATGAGCAAAATAGCCATGTTATGATCATCGCGAATTGAAATGAGTAATTTATTGAGTTCATCCGACTCGCGCGGGTTCAAACCGGCGGCAGGTTCATCTAGGCAGAGCAGGCGAGGGCCGGTGCACATAGCACGCGCAATTTCCAAGCGACGTTGTGCACCATAAGGAAGATCGCCAGCGGCATCATCGGCACGTTCTGTGAGGTTCACTTTATCAAGCCAATATTTGCACTTTTCAATTGCTTCATTTTCGGCGCGCTTGAAATGACCGGAACCAAAAATTCCACCAATCGTGAAGCCCGACGCGCGCATCAGAGTGTTGTGTTGCGCCACCATCAAATTTTCCAAAAGCGTCATGCCGGAGAACAAACGAATGTTTTGGAATGTCCGTGCCACTTTGGCTTTCTGCGTGATGATAAAATCATCCATACGTTCCAGCAAAAATTCTTTACCGTCTGGATGTCGTAATTTGATCAAGCCTTCAGTAGGCTTGTAAAAACCAGTGATGCAGTTGAAAACCGTCGTTTTTCCAGCACCATTGGGGCCAATCAAAGCCGTGATTTGTTTGCGGCCCGCATTGAATGACAAATTACCAATCGCGGTCAATCCACCAAAACGCATGGTGAGATGCTGAACCTCAAGTTCAGGGTCTTTGGTCCAATTCAACATCAACCATGTCCCTCGGCAACGAGATCACCAGACACGGACTTTTTCTCTTTCAAAAACACAGTTGGCTCACGCTTCGTTACAAATCCTCGTGGGCGGAAGCGCATCATTAACACCATAGCTAAGCCAACAGCCAACATACGGAATTGAATAGGCTCTGTTCCCGATGGAAGAACCGCTTTCATGAAATCCATTTCGCGGAACAGTTCAAACGAACCCATAATAACGATGGTTGAAAACACGATGCCGATTTGTGAACCCAAACCACCCAACACGACAATGGCAAGGATCAAAGCGGATTCGATATACACAAATGATTCAGGCGAAACGAACCCCTGACGCGCTGCAAAAAAGCTGCCAGCAAAACCTCCGAACATGGCACCGATGGCAAAGGCCGTAAGCTTTGTTGTGGTGGTGTTGATACCAAGCGAACGGCAAGCAATTTCGTCTTCACGCAGCGCTTCCCACGCCCGACCAATCGGTAGGCGGCGCAAACGCTTGGTGATGAAATATGTGGCCAGTGCCAAGGCCAAAATCACGTAATAAAGGAAAATATAAAAATGAATGCGGTTGAATTGGATTCCGAAGAAGTCTGAAAAACTACCCGGCGCGTCCTTAAACGGCAAACCAAAGAAAGTGATCTTCGGAACCAAAATGCCTTGAGGCCCATTAGTGAATGAGAACCAATTGATTAAAACCAAGCGGATCATTTCACCGAATGCCAATGTTACAATTGCCAGATAATCTCCGCGCAATCGCAAAACTGGGAAACCTAACACGACTCCCCATGTGGCCGCAAGCAATCCTGCAACAGGAAACGAGATATAAAAGGCCCAAGGCAAGATTCCTGTGCCGAACCATTGTGGGAAATAAACTGTCGAGAGCAGGGCGTAGGCATAAGCACCGACTGCATAGAATGCCACATAACCCAGATCGAGTAGGCCTGCTAAGCCAACCACAACATTCAAGCCCCAACCCAGCATGATGTAGATTAAAATATAAACCGCCAAATCCATCACACGCTTATCCCAAATGGGATGAAAATATGTGAAGAATGGAAACGCGAATGCGAAGATCAATAAAGCAGGAGCAACATAGGGCCCGATTCTATCAGAAAGACTGGGGCCCCCCCGCGCCATAGCGGCTACTTTTACATTAGTACTTGGAGTTCTATTCCAAACAAACAAATGAAGCGCCAGACGGACGCCGACAACAATCGCCGTCAGCGCAAAAACCATGCCCCATTTTTCGACTATGCTAATGATGCCCTGGCCAATTTGGGTTCTCAGCGCAACAATCGGGGTTAGAATAAGAAAGGTAAGAATTGCTGTGCCAATCAGATCCTTGGCAAGTGCCGTGGGACTGAGTTTTTTGGATTCTTCAGCGTTCGAATTACTCTTGGGCGCAACAGACATGGGCTATACTTTCTCCACTTCCGGTTTGCCTAGCAAGCCCTGCGGCATGAAAATCAAAACCATAACCAATACGGTGAATGCTGCCACATCCTTATATTCGACCGAGAAATAAGCGCTCCACATCACTTCAATCATACCAATAACAAGTCCACCCAGCATGGCACCTGGAAGCGAACCGATACCGCCGAGAACTGCTGCGGTAAATGCTTTAATACCTGCAAGGAAGCCGATGTAAAAATCGGTTACATTATAATAAAGTAGGAACATCGTGCCAGCGAAAGCAGCTAAACAGGCACCCAGAATAAATGTAATTGAGATCGTACGGTCCACATCAATGCCGAGCAGGGAAGCCATTTTGGTGTCTTGCTCACAAGCGCGTTGAGCACGGCCTAGGGAAGTACGTGTAATGAGCAATGTAAATGCCGTCATTAAAAGCAAGGTAGAAAGAATAATGATGATCTGCATATTTGAAATTTTAACAATAAATTCGCCATTTTCGGCGGCCCTGTGCATCAATTCATAACCACCCGTTATAATAGGTTGAATGGGCTTGGGGCGGCCTTCTTGGGCAATGCGTACAAATTCTTGCAAAACAATCGACATACCGATTGCTGAAATGAGAGGAGCCAATCGGAACGACCCGCGCAACGGCCGATATGCGACACGCTCAATCGTCCAATTGTAAACAGAAGCAATCAGCATGGCGATGACAACCACCAAAGCCAGAGCGAAAATGATCATGAAAGCACCGCTGCCGCCGGTAACACCAAGCGCGAGTAACACAATGAACGAAACCATTGAACCGACCATAAACACATCGCCATGAGCGAAGTTGATCATACCAATGATACCGTAAACCATCGTGTAACCAATGGCGATAAGCCCGTAGATTGAGCCCAGTGTCAGTCCGTTAATGAGCTGCTGGAGAAAATACTCCAAATCGCCCCCCTATGGTTGTGCGTTTCTATTTCTATCCCTAACTCTGTCGGCTAAGGTTGACACAAGTGTTAAAGAAGCTCCGTGATAAATACAAGTATGACATTGCATTTTTTTCCCTTAGTTTTAATTATTCTGTGGTGATATTCACTGCATGTTGATTAAATTTTAGGGATTATTACCAAAAATGGCTCTTTGGTTTTCGGCGTTGCTTTGAATTTTAGCCAAATTCAAAGCAAAGTTTTTTAAATCAATTGCGCGTCACCAATCGCGTTGACAAATCATGATATCAGCTATATCAGACCAGCATATATCAATTTGGCATATAGCAAATGAACATAAGAACCCTTTGCCTCGGCATTCTGTCTTTTCAGGAAGCCTCTGGTTATGAAATAAAAAAAGAAATTGAAGAAGGCATGTTCAGCCACTTCATTGATGCCAGCTTTGGTTCAATTTACCCAGCTTTGAGCCAGCTCAATGTTGAAGGCCTAGTGACAGTGCGCGCCGAAGAGCAAACCGGAAGGCCCGATAAGAAAGTTTATTCGGTAACTGAATCAGGACGTGCCGCTTTGGCAAAAGGGCTTTTGGTAGTTCCAGCACGTGACAAGTATAAGTCCGAATTTTTGTTTGAAATGCTGTTCAAAAATATGCTGCCTGAGGCGCATATAAGACTTGCAATAGAAAAACAGCTTCATGATCTACAAGACGATCTTAATCGCATGGCGGAATGTAGAGCTCAGGGACAAACCAACGCGGGGTCTGAGTTTATTATGGGTTACGGCGAGGCCGTTCTCTCCGCAGGTGCAAGATATTTAGAAGCGAAATTGGCCGATTTAAAACCAAATATCGCGATTGCAGCAGAATAGCCGACGAGCAAAGAAAAAGGGAATATGGGAATTTATGAAGAAATCAATTTCAGCGCTTGTTTTAGCAGCACTCATGACTGGCATAGCGCCGATGATGATCGCTTATGCTGACGATTTGGCAGCGCCTGCAGTCGACGCCGGATCCCCCGTCGTTTCTGTTTTTGAAGCCCGCAAGAAACCAATTGCAGCAAATTTAACTGTGACGGGGAGTTTTGCCGCTGGTGAATTAGTTTTAGTAACGCCTCAAGTTGAAGGCTTGGCAATTATCGAGATTTTGGCAGAAGAGGGCGATGTGGTGAAGAAGGATCAAGTGTTGGCCCGTTTAGATGGCTCCTCGACCGATATTAAAATTCTGCAAACAAAAGCAAATATGGCCAAAAACGACACATCAATAAAGCAGGCGCAAAACCAAATTCAACAAGCGAAGATTAACGACGATCGCGCCCAAGCTGATTTAAATAGAACAAAAAAACTGCGTTCCACTGGTGTAGCAACTGTCGAGCAGTTTGATCAACGCCAAGCCGCAGCTGACCTAACAAGTGCGCAGTTTCAGGCTGGTAATCTTTCGCTGGATTCTGCCAAAGCTGACCGATTGGGTTTGGATGCCACCATGAAAGATTTGCAACTACAAAAAAACCGCACCGAAATAAAAGCACCCGTCGATGGTTTCATTAGTCGCCGTACAGCCCAAGTGGGTGGTATTGCGTCTGCCAGCAAAGATGCAATGTTTAACATCGTTCAGGAAAGCACATTGAAGCTGTTAGCTGAAGTGGCTGAATCTGATTTGCCAAAAGTGCAAATCGGCCAAAAGGCCACCATTGTTGTTAACGGTATGGCAAAACCAATCCAAGGTGAAGTAAAATTAATTGGCCGTGAAGTCAATGAAACAACCCGCATCGGCATTGCACACATTAAAGTATTGGAAGATACAAAAATTCCAATTGGCAGCTTTGGCCGCGCCACCATTGCGCTTGCGGCCTCTGATGGAGTTGTTTTGCCGCTAACGGCCGTAACTTTCGGCGAAGATGGCCCCACTGTTCAGGTTGTTGAAAACAGTAAAGTCAAAGTGCGCAAAGTTATCACTGGCTTGGTAAGCACCACTGAAATCGAAATTACTGACGGTCTGAAAGAAGGCGAGTCTGTTGTTGCACGCGCGGGAACATTTGTGCGCGATGGTGACACGGTGACTGCCGTCAAGACTGCAAACGCAGCGCAATAAGGAGCGCAACAAATGAATTTTAATTTTTCAGCTTGGTCGATCAGAAATCCTGTACCGGCAGTCGTTTTGTTTATCGTTTTGATGATGCTTGGCATTCAGAGTTTTCGCGCTTTGCCGATCACACGTTTCCCTAATATTGATGTTCCAGTTATTGCTGTTTCAGTGTCGCAAGGTGGTGCTGCTCCAGTAGAACTTGAAAGCCAAGTTACCAAGCCAATCGAAGATGCAGTTGCAGCCGTAACGGGTGTCAAGCACATCACATCAACATTGACCGACGGTGTTTCCACAACTGCAATTGAATTTCGCATGGAAAAACCAACCGACGAAGCATTGCAAGAAACCAAAGATGCGATTGCGAAAATTCGCGGCAATTTACCGAGTTCAATTGATGAACCCGTTATTCAAAAGATAGACGTTGAAGGTCAATCAATCCAGACTTTTGCAGCCATCGCTCCGGGAATGACATTAGAGCAGTTGTCTTGGTATGTCGATGATGTGGTGTTGCGCCAACTGCGTGGACTTTCAGGTGTTGGTCGTGTCGAGCGCTACGGTGGTGTGCAACGTCAAATCAATGTTGATCTTGATCCGGCCAGACTTCAAGCACTGGGCGTAACAGCGGCGTCGGTCAACTCTCAACTTGCCGCAACCAACACAGATCAAGGTGGTGGCCGAGGTGATGTGGGAGGACGTGAACAGGCGATCCGCACTATCGGCGGAGCTCGCAGCTTGGAACAACTGGGCGAAA
>JAYVPZ010000343.1:0-5389 GCA_043757105.1 Aestuariivirga sp.
AACGAGCACTACAATGATCCAGTCCGGACCCACCGTAGCGCCAAAACCAGAGGCCCAACAAAACCGGCCAGGTTTCAGGGGGCATGACCTTGAATTTACTTCTTTTTTACTTCCCAGTCAGCGTTTTGAAATGCGAAATCTCAACGGCCTGCCTCTCGGAAGTGCCCGTCTCTTAGTGGGCAAGCGTACGGTCGTCAACAGTAAAATTGCGAAAAAACGCGAGGTTTAGCTTCAAAAACCGTCACATTTGCCAAAAGCGACATATTGCAGCGCAAAATACTGCCTCGCAGACGCAGCGATTTGTCATTTCTCTGGAATCAGACATGCAAATTTTGCAATTCTGACACCGATTCCAATTTTTTAACGGAAAGGATCGAGATTCGGTAGAATACGATGGAGGGTTGTACGGCAAATTAAATGCTTATGAAAACAACGCCAATATATGTGATGAAAAAAAAGTTCCACCACCAAAAACCAGAAATATCCCGAGAATACTGACCACAAAAGCCGCGTTGCTTAAACCACCTTGTTCATAGTCGCGGTCATCAACTTCACGAAATTCGACATCACTCACATTGTCATCACTAAATACGACGGCATTACGAGACCCGCTGGATACGCCCAATCGGGTACTAATTTGATCGAGATTAATTGTGTTGCGCCCCATAGCCCACCTCAAAACAGTTTTGCAGTCGCTTAAACTATCGCAACATTGCTTAAGCCCTTATGAATCGACCCTGCCCGTCCCTGCCTCGTCGAAAGGCAATAAATAAAATCGTAAGCAGGCCAAAACTCACCCCTGATATGAACCAAGCTGTGGCCTCGATGGGCATAGCTCTCTTTTCAATCTGAAACGACTTTGAACCATCTTCAGTTTGAATTTTCAGATAGCCTGTTGCCGGATCGCAAATCGCATCAAGTGCCTTGCCATCACGAGTTGCGGATAAAAACGGAAAGTAATAAACTGGGGCTCTTTGGGTTTCTGCAGACTTCATTCTCGCAAGCGCAATTTCCGTGGTAATCAGTTTCTTTCGACTACGCTCAGCAACAGTCAGACATGATGGCAAATATTCAACGGCGTCGCCTTTAGCTTGCAAGTCAATGCGCTCGAGAGCGATGTTCATCAAGCCGGGCGGCGGATTTTTCTGGTAGATTTGATTTTGAAATAACGTGGTAATGGCCATAGGGACAATAATCAGAAAGCCTACAATTGGCGTGAGCCATTTTCGCAAATGAGGCAGGTCTTGCCAGAGCATTGCAAAAAATAACGCAACAACCACGTCCAAAATTGAAAGTGCCCGCCAAGGAAACTGCACAACACGGTAAAATCCAGCATGAACCCAGAGCGGATAAGCCAACATCGAACTTTCAAAGATGACCAGAGCGCCAATCAAAACCCAAACCAAAAGTGATTTTTGTTCGACCTTGTTTCGAATTAGAAAATAGCACAGCATTCCAAAAAAGATCGCGACACCGCATATCGGAAAAACTTGCAAACTGAATGCCGCAATCGTTTTGTCAGAAACCAATAGATAATCTTCAGCCGGAAAAATCATCCATTGCGTGGATTGGATCATATCTTGAAGCGTAAACGCAGGGAGCAAATATATTGCAGAAAAGCCCGCCGCCAAAATTGCAGAAGATGCTGCTTTGACAAGCAGAACAAACGACCTTTCATACCAAGCGACCCAGCAGCAAATTAAAACCAGAAATGGCGCAAACAAAATAGTTGAAGGCAGATGTGAAAATATCAGGCCAGCGAAACTCAGTGCGAGAAAAACAATTTGGCGATTATCTCGACCTAGCCTCAAAGCAAAAGCACAACATAAAGGCATGAACACAAACGCCGCTTGCTCGCCCAATGCAGCGCGAAGCCAAATATCAACATCAAAATGATATGGCAGCAGCATATAGATTACACCACCAACTGTCGCTGAATTAGGCCCAACATATTGGCGACACAGATAGAAACTTGAAAGGCCAGACAGCACCAAAAGAATTGTTGATGCGATGACGACAGCAAGTTCTGGATTTCCTGTCAACATAACGAAAGGCGTTGCAACATAGAAAGGCAGCGGCCCGTAAAAATAGAAGACCGGACTTCCACCGCCTGCTGTCATTTCAGGTAACCATCGCGGATAAATTTCGCCAGCGCTGATTTGAGCTGCAAATCCTTCTGCCCAATTGACGTTCAGCGCACTGCTATGTCCAACAATATGTCCCAAATAAAACGCTGGGAGCATGGCGATCCATCCAAATAGCACAAGCAATAATGCCGGATGTCGCATCAAAAACGGGAAGCGAACTTTCTCAATGGAACCCAAGAAGTATATCCCTTGCAACTTATGAATCAGTTAACAGCTTTCTTAGTTGCCGATACTTAACGGATATCTAAGGTTAGAGTTTGCAAGCCTTTGAAATTGCACCCTCCCCTTTCTTGCCGCAATTGGGCCACCCAAACGCCACATCGCCAACCCAAGTTCTGAGTCGGACGGCGACATGATAATCGACAAACCCAAACGAGAGGGGAACAAAAACGATGACCATGCCGCAACGACACTGGTGGCACGAACTGAACACCTGGGAGCCAGAAGCCGCACTTGCTTTTTATGGCCGAACCTTAGGGTGGGAGTTTGAGCCTTCGCCATTACCAGATGGTGCAGCTTACTGGATTGCCAAAAAAGATGGCAAACCCGTGGGCGGAATCTTCGAACTCACCGCACCAGAATATGACGGCATCCCCTCACATTGGATGACTTACCTTTCTGTCGCCGACATGATGAAAGCGGAGCAATCAACATCCAATGCGGGCGGCGAAGTTATGCGCTCACCTGTGCGCATTCCAGGAGTGGGCAAACTCGCCGTGGTGACTGATGCGACCGGAGCGATGATCGGACTGATAGAGCCTGATCATGCCCATGCATTGGCAGTTACGCATTAAAAGTAGTTCCAAACCAAGCCCGTCATTCCCGCGCAGGCGGGAACCCAACTTAAACATAGCCTTGAATCGAGTTGGACTCCCGCCTTCGCGGGAGTGACGGCGTTTGTGGACTAAGTTCTAACAACAACAGGCCCTAGCCACCACCTGCGTCGGCCTTTAATCTCAACCCATGCTCCTCATCCTCTCCTGCCTCATCATATTCCTTGCTGCCATTGTGCGTGGCTTTTCGGGGTTTGGATTTTCGTTGCTGACCATCACGGCGTTGTCGTTGTTTTATCCACCCGTTGAAATCATCCCATCAATTTTCATGTTGGAATTGGCGGCCAGTTTAAATTTACTGCCCGCACTTTGGAAAGACATTCACTGGAAATCATTGGGGCCGCTCACAATTGGGTGTTTGATCGCCACACCCATTGGCGTTTGGGCGCTGGCGCATTTCCCCCCTGCTCCCATGCAAATTGCATTGAGTATCTTCGTTCTCGGAGCTACATATTTGATGTGGCGTGGCCACGCTTTGAAAACCATGCCGGGGCCTTTTGCTTCGACACTGGCAGGCGCTGCTTCTGGACTTTCAAATGGCGCATTCGGCATCGGAGGGCCGCCTGTGATATTGTTCTACTTTGCATCGCCCGCAGGGAATGTTGCAGGACGCGCATCACTGGTGGCTTTCTTTTTGGCAACAGATGTGATTGGGCTGGCCAATCAATCCGTACACGGATTAATTACGTGGAACACCACCTATCAAGCCCTGCTCTATCTCCCTGCCCTGCTGGCAGGCGTATGGATTGGAGCGCGGAGTTTCAAAGGCACTGACCCCGATACATTTCGGAAATATGTTTTGGCGATATTGGCATTCTTAGCGGTTGTAATTTTGGTGAAGGCATTTATCCAACTATTGTAACCGTGATAAAATGAAAGTAAATTAATTGCCCGGGGGTTAAATACCAAAGGAGGCAAACATGATTAGAGTTATGTCCTACGTTGTAATTTCAACAGTAACACTCGGCCTTAACACGGTGATTGCTCAGGAATGCAAACTTGAGGCAAAAGATGTATTTGTTCCCCAAAACAAAAATGTTGGACTCGTCCGAAATGCAAATCTCTCGACAACTGCTAATTTCATACTTTTCAAAACTGGGTTAAGAGTTAACACCGACGGGGCGCCGATCTCATATCATCCAGATGACCCACGCGGTACGTCTCTCGCAATTAATAACATTGTGAACGGCGTTTCAATTAGAAAACCAGGAACGTCCCTAAGCTACGGTCAAAAAATTGCGGCATTTGAGCAATTTAGAGATGCCGGTTGGAAGGCACCCGCAGGTTATAAAATTAATTGGCAGAACGTAATTGCTCCAAAATCATTGGACGGCGTTAAAATACCTTGTGTTTTTACATCTGGGCCGAACAAAGGGTATTTTGGATCGCTAACTACACTTAAAAATGGACTATCTGGCAGTGCAGCCGGAGAGTGCGAAGTAAACAACCAACTCGATCAAAGAACAATCCCCGGTCTTGTTTTCCCAAGCGGTAATAATCCGCTGAAGCGGTTTAAGGCAAGCATTGGCGATCTTGCTATAGCTATGAACCCAGCAACTGGCAAAGTTGTGACAGCGGTCGTCGCTGACGGTGGCCCACCAGAAAATTTGGGCGAAGGTTCTGTAGCGATGAATATGGCGTTATTGGGTAAAACGACACAACCAACTAATTATCAAGAAGCAAAACTTCTTGATACAGGATCGCAAAGAATGATCGTTGCTATCATCCCGAGGTCTGGATCATTTGAGCCCATGTTACCTTATTCAACTGTCAACATCCAAATGCGGGTCAATAAATGGGCAGCAGACAATGGATACGTGTCCTTAAGTGGATTGACAGCAGCAATGGCCAGTTGTGCAGGAAAACTATAGAAAACAATAAAGGCCCAGATCGCTCTGGGCCTTTTGTTTTATTCAGCCGCCGCTGCGGGCAGCTGCGATTTGGTTTGTTCTTCGATGATCAACTTGTCACGCTTATCGGCAATCGCTTTAAAGCGCGCCAACATCCCACCCGTACCCGCTGGGATCAGGCGACCCACGATGACGTTTTCCTTCAAACCATCGAGTGTGTCGATCTTGCCTTGGACGGCAGCATCGGTGAGCACGCGGGTGGTTTCTTGGAACGAGGCCGCAGAGATGAACGAACGAGTCTGCAAAGATGCCTTTGTGATGCCCAACAGAACAGGTTGACCGGAAGCAGGCTTCAAACCTTCCGCGATCAACTTGGCGTTTTCACGGTCAAGCTCTTCACGGTCAAGCTGTTCGCCAACCAGTAATGTGGACTCGCCATTGTCGGTGATTTCAACCTTTTGCAGCATCTGACGCACAATCACTTCGATGTGCTTGTCGTTAATGCCCACACCTTGCAAGCGGTAAACTTCCTGAATTTCGTTCACAAGGAACGCAGCAA
>JAYVPZ010000344.1:0-20807 GCA_043757105.1 Aestuariivirga sp.
AGGCTATGACTTCTCATCCATGCAGATCAACGGCTTTATTTGGCAAGAGGGCGGCAATGTTTGGGATGAAACCAAGCAGCCGAATGGCAAAGCTGAGGGTGTTGTGAACTCACCAAAAGCAATCGGCGCTTTGGATCATTATCTCCGCATGATCCAATATATGCCACCTGTTGCAAAAACCGGCACGATGGACATTTTCAAATCGGACGAATTGTTCCGCGAAGGCAAAGTGGCCATGAACATCGACTGGATTGGTTTGGGAGAAGCATCGCTTGATCCTAAGACCTCGAAAGTCTCTGACAAATTGGTGTTCGGCCAAATGCCAGGCACCATGGGCGCTGATGGCAAAATGATCCGTTGGTCAAACATCGGCGGCCAGCCATTCGTTTTGACAACTTGGACAACACCAAAGCAACTGACCGAAGCCATGGGGTTCGTCAAGTGGTGGCTATCGCCTGCAATCCAGAACCAATTCGCAGCTTCTGGTGGCCAATCAGCCATGAAGTCAGTTTACTCGGATCCAAAATACGTAACTTATCGTCCTTGGAACCGGGCTTGGGCTGCTTCTCTCGATTGGCAAAAAGACGTGTGGCATGTTCCACAATTCTTTGAATTGCTGACCCAGCAACAAGACCAGTTTGACCTTGCCATCACCGGCAAGCAAGACGCCAAGACAACCTTGGATAATGTTGCCAAGTTCCAACAGGATTTGCTGACCACAGCTGGTTTGATTAAGTAATAAACAAAGGTGCGTCACTGTTGAGTGACGCACCTGTCCCAATAGCCGTCACCCCAGCGAAGGCTGGGGTCCAGCTAATTTCAAGTTCCTTGCTTGGGATAAAGCTGGATGCCAGCCTTCGCTGGCATGACGGAATTTTGGAAATTTTAATTTGAAAGTAGAGAGCCCCGGACTTCCTCCATGAGTGCAACAACGCCCAATACACCTGTCCCGGCCCTATTCGACATAAAGGCACATAACTGGAAACTCGCCATAATCGTCGGCTTGATCGTTTCCATTTTATCCATGTTCGCATTGCCGCCCGAAACCTCATTCTGGATCACAGGCGCATTGGCCGCCATGGTGGCAGCCGCCTTTGTGGTCAACGCTTATCGCCGCCACTATTATGGTGGCTTGCTGGTGGCCCCGGCCATCGCTGTTTTATTCGTGATGAATATTTTTCCGTTGCTGTGGTCTTTGGGCCTTTCATTTTTCGCCTATCAAAGCAACCAGCAAACCATCCGCTTTGTGGGCCTTACGAATTACATCAAAGTTTTGACCGACAGTTTGAAAGCTCCTGAAAATTGGGCCAACCTGACGAATACAGCTATGTTCGTCGTGCTCACTGTAACCGTGCAAATGATCGTTGGTTTTTTATTGGCGCTCATGTTCTCAAAACAATTTCCCTTGCGAAAATATTTGCTGATCCTTGTTCTCACGCCCATGATGCTTTCCGTCGTGGCGGCTGGCGTATTCTTCTCATATTATTACGATCCAACCTTCGGCTTGCTTAGCTATTTCGTGCGCGTATTTACTGGCGAACAATATATTTTGATGGATAACAAAGCGGGTGCGGTTGCAGGCATCGTTTTTGCCGATGCGTGGATGTGGTCACCATTTGTGATGTTGTTGGTGCTCGCTGGTTTAGTATCAGTTCCAAAATATTTATACGAAGCCGCAGCCATTGATCGCGTTTCGGGCTGGCGTCGATTTTGGTCGATCACATTCCCATATATTCGCGGACTTCTGATGTTGGCCCTTTTGTTTCGCACCATTGAAGCTTTCAAAATGGCTGACCTCGTGATCCTCCTCACCAAAGGCGGCAATGGCACGATGACGATTTCCTATCATCTGATCCGCATTGCCAATGAACAAAACAAAACCAGCGAAGGTGCAGCCATTTCTTATGTCATGCTGTTCATCGTGATCGTACTGACCAATCTTTATCTCTACATCGCCAATCGGCGCACAGAAGGGGCTTGAGAAATGGCTGAAGCAACTTCAATCTGGGAAAAACTAGGCTTCCGCAAAGCATCCGGTGTGAGCGAAGCAGGCTGGGGCCAAACGCTTTTTGCGGGCATCATCAGCTTAATTTATTTCTTGCCGGTATTGCTGATCATCATCACCAGCTTCAAACTACAAACCGAAGCCTTGTCCATTCCACCCAAATTCATGCCCACCAATTTATTCGGCCTGATCCCCGATGCCTATGTGTTTTCACCAACACTTGAAAACTATACATCGGTATTTTCCCGTGCGATGACCACAGGTGGGGTGGCCGAGAACACCGGATTTGATCGGTATTTTTTCAACTCCATTATGATCGCCAGTGTTTCGGTTTTACTGGCTTTGGTGATCGGTACGCTCGCGGCGTTCGGTTTTTCGCGCTATCCGCTGAAAGGCAATGACACTTATTTATTTGTCATTCTAACGACCCGCATGCTGCCAGCAATAGTCGTCATTATTCCGGTGATATTGATGTTCCGTGTGGCCGGCCTTTCCGGATCATATCTCGGCATCATCATGCTCTACACAGCTTTCAATTTGCCTTTCACCATATGGATGATGAAGAGTTTCTTCGATGAACTCTCATTAGACGTCGAAGATGCAGCACGCCTCGATGGTTCATCAGGCCTGAAGGTATTTTTCAAAATCTGTCTGCCACAAGTTGTTGCAGGTCTTGCTGCGACCTTTGTGTTCGGTTTGATACTGACATGGAACGAGTTCCTGTTTGCGTTGCTGCTCACCGGCATTGATACGAGAACGGTTCCAGTTGCCATGAGCCAAGCTGTAGCTGGCGGTGGCATCGGCGTATTGTGGGGCTTGCTTGCTGCCATTGAAACGCTGTTCCTCATTCCAGTTTTCTTCGTCACCTTCTTCCTGCAAGATCATCTCTTGCGTGGGGTCACTTTCGGAACGGTAAAGCGCTAATGTCCACAATTGAACTTAAAAAAGCGACCAAAAAATATGGCGACTTTGTTGCCGCGCGTGATGTTGATTTATCAGTGAAAAAGGGTGAGGTTGTCTGTCTTCTCGGCCCCTCAGGCTGTGGCAAGACAACGACACTGCGGATGATTGCCGGGCTTGAACGCATGACCTCCGGTGATGTGATCGTGGCTGGCCAGCGCATGAATGATTTGCCACCCGAAAAGCGCGACATTTCGATGGTGTTTCAATTCTATGCGCTATATCCCGCTTTGACCGTGGGCGAAAATATCGCAATGCCGCTGCACTATGAAAAAATCAGTGCAACGGAAATGAAAACCCGTGTTGATAAAGTTGCAGAAATTTTGCATCTTGGTTCAGTTCTAAACAGATTGCCAGGTCAAGTGTCTGAAGGCGAAAAACAACGCGTAGCCGTGGCCCGCGCCATTGTACGCGATCCCAATTGCTTCTTGTTTGATGAACCGCTTTCGCGCCTTGATGTGGAACTGCGCCATTCTATGCGTGGGCAAATCAAGCAGGTGCTTTCAAATTTATCAAAGGCCACTGTGATTGTAACACACGATCAACTCGAAGCCTTAACAATGGCAGACCGCATTGCCATTATGAAAGATGGCATCATTGAACAAGTGGGAACACCACATGAAGTGTTTGCCAAACCCGCCAATGTTTTCGTCGGCAGCTTCATTGGCACACCGCAAATGAATCTGGTTGAAGCGCAACTCAACAAATTCCAAAAAGGCAAAGCCTCTGTCAATTTTAACGGCCAAGATATTGAGATCACCACCAATGATTTGGTTGGAAAATTGGCCTCGCCTAAAATCACCATCGGCATTCGTCCCCGTGCATTCACGGCGGAGTCAAAAGCCAGCAAAGAAAACATTCAAGCCGTGGCTGAACTGATTGAACCCATGGGTGCCGAAACGCTTGTTCACGCGCGCACCAAAGGTGGCAATGACATTCGTGTGGTGGTGCCGCGTGAAAAACGTGTGAAAGTGGGCGAGGCGCTGCATCTGCGGCCCGATCCGGCGCAGACCCATGTGTTTGGCGAAGATGGAAAGGCGGTGCGTTTATGAGCATTGAACCTGAAAAAGGCATGACATCAAAGCAGGCCTTCAAGATGGAATATTCCATCATTGGGCTTGGCCTATTTGCACTCGTCTTGATATTCCAACCTTTCAGCATTGGCTTATTTTCAATCGGCTGCATGGTTGTTGTATTGGCTGGCTTGGTGAACAACATTCTTCCGCTCGCCCAACCTGGCGTGAAAATAAGTTCCGTCATCACAACGGCCATGGTTGTGGCGATGATTTTTTGCATTGTGTTGCTTGTCGCAATCTGGGCCGCTTATTTATATGGCAAGTTTTTTCTCGCTGCCCCGAACCCTGATACGGCTGCCGGTAAAGTGATGCTGGCTGCAACGCCGTTCTACATGCATCCGTTTGTGTGGAGTGTGGCTGCGATTGCTGCAGCACTTGCGGGTTTAATCTGGTGGCGATCAAAGAAGGCGTAAGTCACATGCGCTATGATGTTTCGGTCATTGGCCTTTATATTCTCGATGTATTGGGCCGACCAGTCTCTCGCATTCCCGATGGCGGTGGGGTTGATTTCATCGAAGAGATTAGACTCACCGTTGCAGGCACGGCGGGCGGAACCATTATCGACACTGCAAAGTTAGGGTTGAAAAGCCTTGCCGTGGGTGCTGTCGGCGATGATGAAAAGGCCGACTGGGTTTTAGGCCGTATGGAAAAACATGGCATTGATGTCTCTGCCATGCAGCGCCTTGAAGGCATTCCGACATCAGCAACAATTTTGAATGTGCGCCCGAATGGGGATCGACCCGCCTTGCATGTGCGCGGGGCGTCGGATCATTTTGATGTGCCGCCAGAAATGTATGATCAGGTCTTTGATGCACCGATCATTCATCTGGGCGGCACGGGGCTTCTGAAGCGACTTGACGGGCCAGCCAGTTTGACTCTGTTGAAGGAAGCTAAAAAGCGTGGATGTATTGTCACATTCGATCTCATTGCTGCGAATTCAGAAACAGCAAAAATCGTAAAACCGCTTTTGCTTTTCATCGATTACTTCATGCCGTCGATTGAAGAAGCCAAGGAAATGTCGGGCCAGTCGACAGCAGAAGATTGCGCAAAATTTCATCTGGATCATGGTGCAAAATGTTGCGTATTCACGCTGGGTGGAGATGGAGCATATTATGCTCACAGCGACGGTACGCGCATCAAGTCGCCCGCCTATGAAGTGGAAGTTAAAGATACAACAGGCTGCGGCGATGCTTTTGACGCTGGCTTCATCGCGGCTCTGCATCACAAGATGGATGTGGAAACCTCGTTACGTTTTGCTCAAGCTTCGGCCGGATTGGTGGCTACGGGGCTTGGCTCTGACGCGGGCATCATCTCTTTCGAACACACACTCAGCACAATGAAAAATTGGAAAATCAAACAATGAGATTTGCAGGCCAACGCGCGGTAGTCACAGGCGGCCTTTCTGGCATTGGCGAAGCGGTGGTTAAACGTATTGAATCTGAAGGTGGCAAAGTGGCAATCTGGGATTTGAATGGCGGCATAAAAACCAATATTGCCGATTTCAAATCGGTGATGGATGCGGCTGAACAAACCATCAAACAAATTGGTGGTATTGATATTTTGGTGAATAGCGCTGGCATCACTGGCCCTACGGTTCCCGTCACTGAGTTTTCGGTTGAAGGCTGGGAGCAAACAATTGCGATAAACCTCACTGGCACTTTCTTCACCAATAAGGCTGTGATCCCGCATATGATTGCGCAAAATTATGGCCGCATCGTCAACATTGCTTCCATCGCGGGTAAAGAGGGCAACCCCAATGCGTCAGCCTATTCGGCATCCAAAGCAGGTGTAATCGGTTTTACAAAATCATTAGCTAAGGAATTGGCGAAAACCAATATTACTGTGAACGCCGTGACACCTGCAGCGGTGCGCACGCCAATATTTGACCAAATGCCGCAAGCCCATATTGATTTTATGTTGGCGAAAATCCCCAAGGCGCGTTTTGGAACTGTGGATGAAGTGGCCAACCTTGTGTGTTGGTTGGCCTCTGAAGAATGTTCGTTTTCAACGGGGGCTGTGTTCGATGTATCCGGTGGACGCGCAACTTATTGAGCAGTGAACCCGTCTTTCTTTATTGAGCGGTGAATCCGCCATCAATTAAAATGTCCTGACCTGTTACCAAATCCGAAGCCGACGATGACAGATATAAAATCAAATCCGCAACTTCGGTCGTTGTTCCAAAGCGACCCAGAGGAATCTTGGCTTTCATCGGATCACCAATTTCAGGTTTACCCCAAACCATTTCGCCCATCGGCGTTAAAATTACAGTGGGGCAAACTGTGTTCGATTGAATATTATGTTTTGCCCATTCAATCGTCATCACTTTGGTAAGCATGTTCAGCCCGCCCTTGGATGCACCATATGATCCATGATCCGCCAGCGCCATCACGCCAGATTGCGAAGACACATTGATGATCTTGCCCATCCGCTGTTTTATCATATTTGGTACGAGCGCCTGCGCCAACAAAAACGGCGCGCGCAGATTTACATTGATGGTCGTGTCCCAACTTTCCATTGTGATATCGAGCAAGGATTGGTTTAACGCGATGCCAGCATTGTTTACCAAAATATCAATCGTGCCGAATTCTGCCAGTGCCGCTTTCGCTGCCGCCTTCGGGCCTTCAACAGTGCTCATATCCGCAGCCACTGCCAAACACTTCCGCCCTGCTTTTTTGACCGCTGCCGAAACATCTTTCAACCCTTGCGCATCGCGGCCCACCACGACGAGATCGGCACCCGCATCCGCAAGCACACGGCAAGCCTCAAATCCAATACCCTTGGTAGCGCCCGTAACCAGCGCGCGTCTGCCCTCAAGGCTAAATCTTTTTGTCCAGTCTGACATTGTGTTTTTCCTCCCCAAAATTGTTTTTGCATTCCACCCCTGCTTCAGGGGTGGACAGTGAGCGTTTGCGAACAGGAGGGGCTTGAGTTTGCAATATGACTAACCCCTCCTGAACGCTAATGCGTTTTACCCCTCCCCGGAAGTAGGGGAGGGATGATTAGTGTTACTTTCCGAAAAAATTTTTCTCCAACTCTGCAAACGCCCGCTGATAAACATTCATCTCCGTGTTTGGCATCAGCGTTAAATCATCCTGCGGACTTGCATCCCAATCACCCGTCCACACGGCAAATGTTGTGTTATTGGACGTGACTGGCCAAAGCCTTGGCCCAGACACATAATTGATCCAAGGCAATTCTGATTTAGTAATGCGATATGAGAATGATCTTTCTATATCATTCATATGCAGCAACTCTTCGTTCAAATGCCCTGTACCAAAATAGAAATCACGCACACCAGAAACTTTATCAGAACGATGCTTCTTTAACATATGCATTTTGGTGATATCGCTGTGCCATGCGCCCATCCCCGCAAAATCCCGCATAATGTTCCATACACCGTCAACTGGAGCTTTGATCACGCGGGATGTCCAAACCTTGTTAGGTGGGCCACCCTTCCAGCGTGGAGCATCTTGCGTCGCAGGTTTTTTTGATTTGATGATTGAGGCTAGTGATTTCCAATTTGCGGCAAACACATCACGCGAAACAATCTGCTCATATTTGCCTTCATCGCCCGGAGCCTCATCAAATGTCGCCGTCAATTCCGCAAATGTTTCGTTGGTGTGCGTGACGGGATAGAGTCGCAGCATGGCCAGATAATTCTTCACTGGAAAAGCTGGCTTTTCAAAATTGTAGGTGAATGCATAATTAGTATCGTCCAATGCCAATAGACGTTCCCGAATATGCCCGCCGTCATGCGTGTAAAACGATCGCACGCAGCCGACTACGTCAGCATCCAAGCCGTTTTCGATTTTAGACCTTGCGATTGCGGGTGCCCAATTGGGAAGTCCGTTGAAATCACGAACGAGACTCCAAACGGCTTGCACGGGTGCTTTCAAAATTATGCTGGCATAAGCGCGGGCCATTAGTTTACCTTGGCCCAGCCTTGTTTCATGTTCTTTATGCCTTCTTTATAGACTTGTTCTTTGCTCGGAGCGAAGTCTCGCCACACGCGCGTGGCCGCTGCAAGGGCGGGCATGGAGCGACCGAAAGCTTCAATCGTCATCCATCCATTATATTTTGCAGCATTCAATCCTTTATAAGTTTCTGCCCAAGGCACATGACCGCGCCCAGGCGTGCCACGATCATTTTCAGAAATATGCACATGGATCATATGGCGTTTAATTGTTTTAATCGCCGCAACAGGATCTTTCTCTTCGATGTTGGAATGGAACGTATCATACATCGCCTTTATATGTGGATGATCCACTTCATCCAAATAGACCGCCAGTTGTTCCATCGTATTCAAAAAATATATTTCGAAACGATTGAGAGCCTCCAAAGCAAACCGCACATTTTTTTTCGCCGCATAATCACCAGCAGCCCGGTGAAATGAAATGCCGCGTTTGCGCTCTTGCGCTGTGGCACCCGTACCAGAAAAATACCCAAGCTCGGAATGCATCGGCCCAGCCCCTATCGTGGAACCTAAAGCGGCATTGCAATCCACAAACCATTTGGCGCGCTCCAAGGCCGCTTTCCGCTCTGCCTTGTCAGGCGAAAGTGGATTGTTGCCCGCTCCCAACACGCTGACTGTTGTGCGCTCCAAACCCAGTTTATCGAGTTCGCCGCCAAGCCATGCGTAATGATCGGTTGTTCCTTCGAACAACGGAATTTCGATGCCGTCATAGCCAGATTTCTTGAGGGCCTTGAAGATCGGTAAATGCTCTTTGGTCACATGTGGTGTCCAAAGCAAAAGATTGAAACCAAACTTCATCGCATTCTCCCGTTTTTATAAACAATAGCTCAATCGGTATTGATGAATTTGTCAATTGTTTATGCGTTTTTACTAGACGCACGAGCATAAAAGTTAGATGCTCCACCAAAGATAAACGGGAGTTTCCAATGAACAAGCCATTCGCACCGACCAATGCTTCGGAAGCGCTTTTGCACCGGCTGCAAAGCTTGATGTCAACATCGCCCGTGCCCTCGATATCGACAGAGTTATTGATCACAGCCGATGGCGAGTTAAACCGCGAGCTTTATCATTTTCTGATCGATCCGCCTTCTAACCCCAACCTGTTGAAAGGCAAACGCATCGCCATAGGTTGCACCAATGGAGTGGAAGAAGTTGAAATTCTGGGTGCTCAAAAATGGCTGACTGAACATGGGGCGACTGTGCACATTGTTTCGCCGCGCATTGGCGATTTTGACCCAACTCTGGGCCTCCGTTTTCCGCAGCAAACCAAAACTCATGTGTTGGCCATTCGTTTGATGGAAAATGCGGGCTGGCTGAAAATTGACAAATACTTGGATGAGGCAAAGGTGGCAGATTATGACGCGGTGATATTGCCTGGCGGTGCTTGGAACCCTGACGCACTGCGCATGGATAAGGACGCCCAAAATTTTACGAGAGATATGCATGCGGCGGGAAAACCAACCTGCGCCATCTGCCATGGTCAGTGGGTTATGGTGAGTGCTAAAATGCTGAAAGGCAAAAAGGCCACAGCTGTTTGGAATATTCAGATCGACCTAGAAAATGCAGGTGCAACGGTTCTGGATGAACCCTGTGTCGTCGACGGCAATCTGATCACCGCGCGCTTTCCGTATGATTTGCCGCGTATGATTGATGCGTTGGTTAAACAGCTTGTTGCAGCTTAACACATCGATCAAATTTCCAATATTTTGCAAAACTGCTGACATGTGGACTGTCTGAATGCCGCAGCGGTATGATGGTTGATTGAAGCATTCAATAGATAGGTCTAAATAACAGTTTTCCAAAGGAGAGTTTGTTTTAGATGATTGCTGAATTCGGCCACTTTGCGTTGTTGCTGGCATTGATGACCAGTATCGTGCAGGCCACCTTGCCGCTGTACGGCGCGCACCGCATTGATCGTGGGTTGATGGCGCTGGGCAGCTACGCTGGTGTTATGTCTTTTTTGTTGGTGGCCATTTCGTTTGCTTGTCTGGCGTATAGTTTTATCATTTCAGATTTTTCAGTTTTGTTGGTTGCCAATAATTCTCAAATTGCCAAACCCCTGATTTATAAAATAACTGGCGTATGGGCCAATCATGAGGGCTCGATGATGCTGTGGGTTTTGATCCTCGTGGTGTTCGCCGCAGCCATTGCAGCGTTTGGCAATAATCTGCCGGAGACTTTAAAAGCCAGAGTTCTATCCATCCAAGGCATGATCGCAACCGCGTTTCTCGCCTTTGTCATTTTTACATCAAATCCTTTTGCGCGGTTGGCCAATCCGCCACTTGATGGCAATGGCATGAACCCTATTTTGCAAGATCCCGGCCTCGCCATTCATCCACCTTGCCTTTATGTAGGCTATGTTGGTTTCTCCGTTGCTTTTGCATTTGCGGTGGCAGCGCTGATTGAAGGCAAAGTTGATGCGGCTTGGGCACGCTGGGTCAGACCATGGGTTTTGGTGGCATGGTGCTTCCTCACCATGGGGATCACGCTTGGAAGTTTTTGGGCTTATTATATATTAGGCTGGGGCGGCTGGTGGTTTTGGGATCCCGTTGAAAATGTGTCTTTGATGCCTTGGTTGGCGGGCACTGCATTGTTGCATTCAGCTTTGGTGGTTGAACGCAGACATGCACTGGTAGGATGGACAATCTTGCTTGCCATTCTTACGTTCTCGCTCAGCTTGATTGGCACATTCGTTGTGCGCTCTGGTGTTCTGACAAGTGTGCACAGCTTTGCTGAAGATCCGGCGCGTGGGTTTTTTATTCTCATGATCATTGTTTTGGCCACAGGCGGCGCACTATTGCTCTACGCGTTGCGCATTCCTACCGTCAAAGGCGGTGCACCTTTCGCAACGGTCAGCCGCGAGAGCAGCTTGCTATTGAATAATGTTTTGCTCGTCGTTGCGACGGCCACAGTTTTTATCGGAACATTTTATCCGTTGTTTATTGATCTCATTGGCAACGATAAAATTTCAATCGGCCCGCCATTTTATAATCGCACGTTTGTGCCGCTGTTTATTCCACTCTTGTTGGTGATGGTGATAGGCCCATTTTTAAAATGGAAGCGTGATGATCTATCGCCAACTCTTCGAAAACTATTCTGGCCATTAAGCGCAGCAGCGTTGATCGTCGCTACTGTCGTCGTGATGTCATTCGGGAAACAGCTACTAACCGCCTTTGGTCTTGGAATTGCCGCTTGGATAATCGTCGGTTCAGTTTGGGTTATGATCAAACGTTTGAAACTGGGGCAGGTGCCTTTTGAGCAATCGCTGGCCCTCATGAAATCTACACCACGCGCCTATTATGGTTTATTGCTCGCCCATATGGGCATGGGTTTTGTTGTGGGTGCGATTACGGGTGTCACGTCTTGGCAACAAGAAAACATCCTCTCGATGAAAGTAAATCAATCAACTGAGGTTGGTGGCTATAAAATTACCCTTAAAAATATCGCACAAGTTCCGGGCCCAAATTATGATGCCGAGCGCGGCACATTTCAGATTTCTTATAACGAACTACTTATATCAATGATGACTGCTGAGCGTCGTTTCTATCCTTTGCAACGCATTCAAACCAACCAAACCGGTATTCGCACCAATTTGATTTCCAATATTTACATTGCTTTGGGCGATGCTGATAGCAGTGGTGGTTGGACAGTGCGGATGTATTATCACCCGCTTGCACCTTGGCTATGGATCGGTGGGTTCACCATGGCCTTTGGCGGTTTTGTTTCGCTCTCTGATCGCCGATTGCGCGTGGGTGTTCCAAAATTAACCAAGCGATTGGCCGCGCCGAAAATCGCTATCGCAACAATATGAGATTTTTTCATAATATCATTGTGGTCATCGTCGCATTGCTACTGTCATTTTCAAACGCGATCGCAGTGCTGCCCGAGGAAGTTCTGAAAGACCCTGCACTCGAAACGCGAGCCCGCATCATCAGCCAAGATTTGCGCTGCCTTGTGTGCCAAAATCAATCGATTGATGATTCAAATGCGACACTGGCAAAAGACTTGCGCATGATTGTGCGTGAGCGCCTAGAAGCAGGCGACAGCAATGAACAAGTGTTTGATTATGTTGTTTCGCGCTATGGAAATTATGTTTTGCTCAATCCACCGTTTCAAGCCGATACGTTTTTGCTGTGGGCCTCGCCATTTTTTATACTCGTCATAGCGCTGGGTGTGGCATTCATTTATTTGAAGCGTCGCCCTGAGCTTGAGTTATCTGAAGACACCAACGAAATGAAAGACGATTAAAATGACTCTGTGGTTGCTCATGATTATTCTGTGCAGTGCCACGGCTGTGGTGGTTTCCATTCCATTGATCCGCCGTTACGACGAGCAACAATTTGAGGTGCAAGAACAGGCAATTTACCAAGATCAACTGAGTGAAGTTGACCGTGATCAAACTATTGGAACGATTGATGAGAATGAAGCGCATGCGGCGCGTGCCGAAATTCGTCGTCGCTTAAGTTCAGCTAAAACTGCGACCAAACAAACTCAACCCCTCTCGTCAGCTTGGAAAACGCTGGCCCTCTCGCTTACTGCGGGCCTCATTATTTTGGGAAGTGTTATTCTCTATACTCAATTGGGTGCACCTCAAACCCCGTCGGTGGTCACGTCGCAACCATCTGCGCCACAGACAAATGGTCAAGCGGAAACCATGATCGCCGCTCTGCAAACCCGACTTCAAACAAATCCAAAAGACGCCGAAGGTTGGCGCATGCTGGGATGGACACAATTTAATTCTCAGCGCTATGTAGAAGCAGCAGATGCTTATGCAAAGGCACTTGAGATCAATCCGACAAATACGGACTATAAATCGGCCTATGCGGAATCCTTGGCACAAGCGGCTGGCGGGGTTGTCACACCAAAGGCCCAAGCACTCTTCGTCGAAATCCTAGTCAAAGTCCCCGAAGATTTCCGTGCGCGGTTTTACGATGCTTTGGCGCATGAACAATCTGGCGATAAAAATGGTGCGCTTGATCGCCTGATCCCGCTCCTCGCAGATTCGCCAGAGGGTGCGGGTTGGCGCGACGATGTGAAAAACCGCATTATAAATCTGGGCAAAGTAACGGGCCGCGACGTAACGGAGTCGATCAACACTGACGAACAAAAAAACCAAATCCAAGCACTGCCGGAAGCTGATCAACTCATAATGATTAAAGCCATGGTCGCTAAACTTGCCGATCGGTTGAAAACAAACCCCAATGATGCCGATAGCTGGATAAAATTGATCCGCTCTTATCAGGTGTTGAAAGACCCTGCCGCAGCAAAGCAGGCACTCACAATGGCTTTGACGGTCTTTGCAAATGATCCCAGAAACACGGAAAAAATAACGACGGCTGCCAATACACTTGGCGTGAATTAAAGCGCGCAAAAGGCGAGCTGCATCTCACCTCCTAACAGCACTATCGTAGAAATTGTATGTTCAAAACACCTGCTAATGATGTGTGTCAGTTCTGTGCCAAATCGGTGCGAAGCAGTTGCACTGACCTCGAATTGTAATTGCAACCAGTGCAAGCAATTTACCAACATCAAATTGACCAATAATTTATCTATATATTTCAATGTACTATCAGGTTTAATTTAACGTTAAGTCATTTTTAACCAATTCGATCCAGTTAAAGATCTGTTAAGAAAAATGAGTAGAAGTCGGGAAGCAAATGTCTCGACACAACCTTTGCATAGATTAATTATTCATCTTAAGATTGCATGTTTTATTTTCAGCAATCTTGCGATGTTTTTTTGTACTTCTGGTTGAATTCCTCTGATTGTGTGTCGCGTGCGTTTGGCAGCATTTTGTTAGGGGGAAGAGGCTTCGTTCAGCTGCATTGCTGACACGGCTCCTATGTAAGTTATGGCAACATTGTTTTGGAATTGCATGCTTGGCACGTTCTCTAAGTTGAGAAGCTTACGGGCAAAAATAGTTTTGCAATGCATTGCCTGCTTAACATTGATTTTTGCTTTGCAAGTCTCCTTTGTAAACGCTGCAACGACTGGCCAATGGAAACCAACCGGATCAACGGGTGGCAGCGCTACCGCTGCGGGCATAACTGTGACTGTTGCAGGCGTGTCGAGCACAGCCGCCGCCGTAGGTGGTGCCAAAAGTGTATTCAATACAACCAGCTTTTGGACAAACCCCTATTCAGGCGGGTCTCCATCGGGCGGGCCGTCCCTTACTGTCCAACCAAACCCATTTGGCACAAACCAAACAATAACAATTACGTTTTCAAAGCCTGTTGATAATCCTGTTGTTCACTTCGACCGCATTGGCGGCAGTATTGGTTCGGCTGCGGCAACCTCGCTCTGGACATTTAACTCAGCGACCTCGACTTTTACTGGCGCTTCCGTAACCCCCACACTACTCGCGGGTTCGAACGTGGTTTTCAAATTCGCGGGTGGAACATGGCAACGTGATCCCGTACCCGCCAGCACTGGCGGCAGCGAATGCTTGGCAAATAATACAGCAACGGCATGCGGTTCAGTTCAGTTTACGGGCACTGGAATTACCAAGCTTACGTTCGATGTAACATGGGCAGGCACCAGCAACACGACCACTGGCGACGGACTTGAACTTGCTGTCAGTCTTCCTGATCCTTCACTTACATTGATAAAAACAATTACAAACGACAATGGAGGTACAATAGCCGCCAACACTGTAACGTTGACCGCAACTGGGCCCAGCACTCTAACAGGTACGACTGGCTCTGCTGCCGTAACCAATGCTGTCTCACCAGCTGGCACTTATGTTTTGACGGAAGCGAACCCCGCTGGCTATTTAGCGGGCGCATGGAGCTGCACATCAGGCACATTGACGGGCAACAGCCTCGTCATTGTCTCCGGACAATCGCCAAGTTGCACGATCAACAACAACGACATTGCCCCGAAGCTTACGCTGACAAAGGTTAGTAATGGTGGCGTTGGATCATTCACATTCACGGGCAACAATGGTTGGACAAGCCAATCGATTCTGACTGCAGTCAGCGGCACTGGCGTTACGGGTGCTACGCAGACTTTAACATCAGGCGCTTTCGCTACCACCATCACCGAAGCGATACCGGCAGGTTATCAGTTATCATCCGCAACCTGCGCCGGCATGGGCACAGGTGGCACTGCAACTCCAAACCTAGCTGCTGGCACACTAACGCTTGATGCAGCAGCCGTTGCAATCGGCTCAAACATCTCTTGCACTTTCACCAACACAAAAATGCCAACAGTCACGGTAACCAAAATCAGCAATGGTGCCGTGGGCGCATTTGCGTTTAACACTCCGACCCCTAGTAACGGTTTTGTAGCCCAAAGTATCACGACGACAACTTCAGGTGTTGGCGTTGCGGGTGCAACGCAAGTTCTTGCGGCTCTCAACACGGTGACACGCGTCACCGAAACCATTCCACTCGGCTATCTGCTTTCTAACATTGCTTGCACAGGAACTGGTGTTGGCAACACCACAAACAATTTAGCCTTAGGTTTCGTTGATTTGGCAGTCGGCGCAATTGTGCCCGGAGCAACAATTGCATGTACTTTCACTAACACCAAACTGCCGACAGTGCGGATCACCAAGATCAGCAACGGCGGTTTCGGCACATTTAATTTTGCGGGCGATAATGGTTTTGGCTCAGATGCCATCGCCACAACCGTTTCGGGCGGCGCAGGTACGGCTGGCGTCGTAAAAACTTTGACAGCGGCTGCCACCGCTACCACGCTGACGGAAACCATTCCGGCGGGCTATGTGGCGGCTTCTGGTACTTGTACGGGCATAGGTGCTGGCACTGCTACGTTTACACCATTGGCCACTGCCACAACGGCGACTATTGCGCTCAACGCCACAGCGACGTCCGCTGGCAACGTGATTGCGTGTACCTTTACCAACAACAAGATTCCGACACTGAAAGTGAAGAAGAATTCACTTGGCGGCACGGCTTCCTTCAGCTTTGGCACGCCTGTAAACTTAGCGTCATCGCCATCGGCAATTGATACGTCGCTTGCCAATCCGGGCCCTGCTGCTCCAACAGCTATCAATGTCACAGCCATTGGTTCACAAGTCCAGCTTTCCGAAATCCCGGCCTCAGGCTATGCGTTGACAGGCTTTAGCTGTACTGATGCTAATAGTGCGATCACGCTAAATCCGGCCTCGTTTGGCAGTTTCTCTGGCAATATCGGTACTATCCCCGCAGCCAATGTTGTGGCTGGCGCTGATACAACCTGTACCTATACCAACATCAAGCTGCCGACAGTGCAGATCACCAAGATATCAAACGGCGGGGTTGGTGCATTCAGCTTTGCTGGTGATAACGGCTTCGGTGGCGACAGCATCACAACGACGGTATCTGGCACGGCAGTTAATGGCGCGGTCAAAACATTAACAGCGGCTGCCACAGCAACCACTCTGACAGAAACCATTCCCGCTGGCTATGCTGCTGCCTCTGGCACTTGCACAGGCACGGCAGCAGGCAATGTGACATTCACGCCTTTGGCGACTGCCACAACCGCAACGATCGCATTGAACACAACGGCCACGGCTGCAGGCAACGCATTGGTTTGCACATTCACCAACACTAAACTGCCGACTGTCCAACTCAGCAAAGTCTCCAACGGCGGCGTTGGCGCATTCAACTTCGCTGGTGATAACGGCTTTGGTGCTGATAGCATCACAACGACAGCATCGGGCACGGCAGTTAATGGCGCGGTCAAAATTTTAACGGCGACTTCGACTGCAACCACCCTGACTGAAACCATCCCTGCGGGCTATGTGGCAAGCTCTGGCATGTGTTCAGGCACCGCGGCAGGCAATGTGACCTTTACGCCACTGGCCACAGCAACGACCGCTACGATTTCTCTCAACGCCGCAGCCACGGCAGCGGGCAACGCATTGGTCTGCACATTCACCAACAACAAATTGCCGACTGTCCAACTCAGCAAAGTTTCCAACGGCGGGGTTGGTGCATTCAGCTTTGCTGGCGATAACGGCTTTGGTGGCGACAGCATCACAACGACGGTATCTGGAACGCCAGTTATTGGCCTTGTCAAAACAATATCAGCCGCAGCAACTGCAACCACACTGACTGAAACCATTCCCGCTGGCTATGCTGCTGCTACTGGCACTTGCACAGGCACAGCGGCAGGCAATGTGACCTTTACTCCTTTAGCTACAGCAACAACTGCAACTATTGCACTCAATACAACTGCCACAGCAGCGGGCAACGCATTGGTCTGCACATTCACCAACAACAAATTGCCATCGCTCACTTTGGTAAAAACAATCACCAATGATAATGGCGGCACGGCTGCAGTGAGCTCCGTAAATCTGACGGCGACTGGCCCAACCACGATTACCGGCATAACGACCGCAGCTTCCGTTACAAACGCACTTGTTCCAATTGGCACCTATGCACTGAGCGAAGTGAATCCAACAGGCTATGCTGCAGGCGCTTGGAGTTGTTCGGCAGGCACACTTGTCGGCAGCAATTTGACGCTGGCAGCGGGGCAGGTGGCCTCTTGCACCATCAACGATAATGACATTTCACCCGTTCTCACCTTGGCGAAGACTGTGATCAACAACAATGGCGGTACGGTTCTAGCCACATCCGTAAATCTAACAGCCACCGGCCCAACAACAGTTACGGGTGCTTCAGGCTCCGGAACAGTAACCAGCGCAGCGGTTAACCCCGGTGTTTACGCACTCAGCGAAGTGAACCCAGTGGGCTACATTGCAGGATCATGGAGTTGCACGGGCACAGGCTCGTTGTCAGGATCAAACCTCACATTGGCACTTGGCCAAACTGCAAATTGCAGCATTACCGATGACGATATTTCGCCAAAGCTTACGCTTGTTAAAACTGTTACAACTGATGACGGCGGCACTTTGATTGATACCAGCGTTACGCTGACCGCAACTGGCCCAACCACAATTTCAGGTGTGAAGGACAGCGGGGCAGTTACCAACGCATCGGTAAATGTTGGTACATACACACTTTCAGAAGCAACAGTTCCGGGATACACGGCTGGGCCGTGGGCTTGTACGGCTGGCACATTATCTGGTGCAAGCCTCACTTTGAACCCCGGTGATGTTGTAACATGCACCATCAACAACAACGACATTGCGCCGAAGCTTACGCTCGTCAAAACCATTACAAATAATGATGGCGGCACTTCAGCAGCATCGGCCTTCACGCTTTCTGCCACAGGCCCAAGCACCATTTCAGGCGCAACAGGTTCAGGCACTGTCACCAATGCAAACGTAAAAGTTGGTGCATATGCACTAGCAGAAGCAGGCGGCCCATCAGGATATTTGGCAAGTTCTTGGAGCTGTGTCGGCGGTAGTCTTTCTGGCAGCACATTAACATTAGCAGCAGGCGATGTGGCTTCATGCACCATCAACAATGACGACATTGCACCAAAGCTCACCCTTGTTAAATCTGTCACCAACAACAACGGTGGCACACTTGCAGCCAATTCGGTTTCACTCAGTGCCGTTGGGCCTGTTTCGATCGCAGGCGTTACCGGCGCCGGTGCGGTTACTTCAGCAACCGTAAAAGTTGGCACATATGCATTGTCCGAAGCTAACCCCACTGGATACACAGCGGGCAGCTGGTCTTGCAGTGCTGGATCGCTTGTTGGATCCAACCTCACTTTAAGCCCCGGCCAAGATGCGACTTGCACAATCATCAATGATGACATCTCGCCTGTTTTGACATTGCTCAAAACAGTAACGAACGACAATGGTGGCACTGCCGCTGTTTCTGCTTTCACCTTGAAGGCCGTTAACGGAGCGACGACAATCAGTGGTTTTGCGGGCGCTCCAGCGGTTACGAGCGCTCTGGTTGATGCTGGCGTTTGGGCGCTGTCTGAAACAGGCCCATCGGGTTATACCGCCACCGCTTGGAGCTGCTCCGCAGGCACACTCACAGGCAGCAACTTGACTTTAACTCTGGGTCAAACTGCGGTTTGCACCATCAACAATAATGACGATCAAGCCAAACTCACACTTGTTAAGAACCTAACAAATGATAACGGCGGCACATCCGTAATTACTGACTTCACACTGAAGGCAACAGGGCCCACAACGATCAGCGGTGTTTCCACAGCGCCAGCCGTGTCGAACGCAAACGTAAACGCAGGCACTTACGCACTTTCGGAAACAGGCCCGACAGGATATTTGGCGAGCAGTTGGAGTTGCGTTGGCGGCACATTGACGGGCAGCAACCTTGTTCTTGGTTCTGGCCAACTGGCCACGTGTACCGTGAGCAACGATGATATTTCACCAAAGCTGACATTGGTCAAAACTGTAACCAATGACAATGGCGGCACATCTTCTGTTCCAGATTTCACTCTCACTGCAACTGGCCCAACCACAATAAGCGGAGTCACGGCTGCACCTGCGGTTACCAACGCCAATGTGAACATCGGCACATACTCGCTGACTGAAACTGGCCCTGTGGGATACACTGACGGCGCTTGGAGCTGCACATCGGGCACTTTGACAGGCAACAGCCTCGTGCTGGCGCTCAATCAAAATGCCACATGCACAATCAACAACGACGACATTTCGCCGAAACTCACTTTGGTAAAAACCGTTACGAACAACAGCGGCGGCAGCAATGTTGTGGCAGACTTTATATTGAAGGCGACAGGCCCGACCACCATCACGGGTGTGACCACCGGTGCCGCAGTCACCAATGCCAATGTAAATGTTGGCACTTATGCGCTTTCTGAAACTGGCCCATCAGGATACACCGCTGGCACATGGACTTGCGATGCTGGCACATTATCACTATCAAACCTTACGCTGGCCCTCAACCAAACTGCCACCTGCACCATCAGCAATGATGACACGCCAGCCACGATTACCCTGAACAAAATTTCAAACGGCGGCACGGGAGCGTTTATATTCAACGGCACCAATGGATTTGGCGCCGCTCAAACCATCACGACAACGACTTCGGGTTCAAGCGTTGCAGGCACAACCCGCACGCTTGCTGCTTCTTCAACTGCAACAACGATTACTGAAACCATTTCGACTGGCTTTGGCCTAACAGCAGCAAGCTGCACAAGCATGGGCGCAGGCACAGCCACGCCAAATTTATTGACTGGCGCACTCTCGCTTGATGCAGCGGCAACCGCTCCTGGCAATTCCGTCAACTGCACATTCACCAACGGTGCGGCCAGCTTCACTGTGGCCAAGGTTGCAGACATTTCAACCATTACTGCACTAGGCCCTATCACTTACACCATCACCGTGGCCAACACGGGCCAAGCTGATCTGACCTCGCCATCGATCTCCGATACACTAACTCAAGGTGGTTCACCTAAGACACTGACTAGCGGCCCAACCTTAACATCCGGTGATGCTGCCAATCCCGGCGTTCTAAATGTCGGTGAAACTTGGGTTTACAACGCGACCTACAACGTCACTCAAGCAGATATTGATAATGGCGGCACATTTTCAAACAGCGCCACATTCGACACGTTACAAACCAATCCTTCAACTTCGGCCCCTGCGACGACAATAGTTGATCAATTGCCAAAATTGATGGTTACCAAGACTTCGCCGACTGTAAGTTTTTCAACTTTGCCGACTTCAATTTCATACTCTTATCTCGTACGCAACACAGGTAATGTCACCACCACCAGCCCTGTTACAGTTGCCGATGATAAGACAACGGTCGTATGCCCAATAACAATTTTAGCACCAAACGATACACTCACTTGCACGGCAAACTATAACGCAACGCAAGCTGATATTGATGCGGGCGGCGTTACGAACACGGCCTCGGCCAACACGTTGTTTGGTAGCAGC
>JAYVPZ010000345.1:0-5342 GCA_043757105.1 Aestuariivirga sp.
GCAATCGGCAACATTTGCAGTTTGTTCACGGACGAAGAATGCTCCAACTACTTCACCGCAGCTGGATATGGATTCAATTGACCATCCGATGCTCTAGGCGATTTTGATGTTTTCAAGAAACATCAAAACGCTCTAGTTGGCGAAAGCCAACACCGCACTTATCAAAGCTAGAATTGCTCCTGTGATCGCAATATGCGAGAATATTTTTGCGCGTAGCATGAGGGCTGTGTTCCCTGTTGTCAAAACCTGTTTGACCGTGGCGCGTGCTGCGAAGTGGCAAATCACAAAAATAGCTACGAGTGCCAGCTTAACGTGGAACCATTTGCTGATACCCGCCATGCTGCCCAGATTGGCCAACAGCAACCCACCAGTGACGAGAATAATGATCACGGCTGCATCATGATATTTGCGGTTGGCGAGGCGGCCTAGCCCCAAACCTTTGGCGATGTCGCCTGATTGGGTTTTGGCGGTGGCCAAGTTGACGATGTTTGAAAAGCCGACACCGATGCCAATCGCAATTGCCAACAAGTGAAGCGCCAATATCAGTTGATGATAGCTCATAGTTCAATTTCTCCGCTCATAACGCGCACAGCGGAACCGCCAACACGAACAGCAGTCAGCTTGGCAGACTTCACATCAGCCTCCAAGCGCAAATCGGATGGACGGCCCATTTCATAGCCCTGCTCCAAATGCCAGACATGGGTTCCGTCATTCAGATTTTCGGCTTTGAGAAGTTGCGCCGCCAGCAAAGCTGTGGCCGAGCCTGTTGCGGGATCTTCCGGAATGCCACCAGTCGGGGCGTACATACGGCTGCGGAAAGAGGTTTTTGGATTGTCGCCGCCACGAGTATAAATATATGCCGCGTCAACACAGCCCGTCATCGGAGCCAATATGGTTGACCAGTGTGGTTCAAGGACTTTTGATTTTTCGAGTGCGGCCCGGGTTTTGACGGGCACGTAGAAAAAGCGAGGGCCACCTTCGAGGCTGACCATGGCATGATCATCGAAGCCAATTTCAGAAGGGTCAAGATTGAGCGCGCGCGCCACGTCAGGAACAGATGGCACTGGCGCATTTACAATAAAAGGAACGATGGGCGCCGTGAATGTGCCGGAACATTGATCAGCAATGCGGGTGACTTTTATCGGAGTTAGCCCCGCTTTCAATTCGAGGCGGATTTCAGTGGAAATTGTACAGCCGGGTTTGTTGTTTAACTCAGCCAGCAAAATCGCAGTACCTAGAGTGGGGTGGCCTGCAAAAGGCATTTCACCACCGGGAAAAAAGATGCGGACTTTGGCGGTGTTTTTGGGATTTTCGGGTTTCAACACAAAAGTCGTTTCCGAAAGATTGAACTCCTTTGTGATGGTTTGCATTTGCTCCGTGGACAGATGATCTGCGTCCAAAACAACGGCCAGTGGATTACCCGCAAATTTGCACGCGGTAAAAACATCTAGAGTGTGGAATTTGAGTTTCATGATGGCATGAAATTGGCGCGGATTTTAAGTCGCGGCAATAGAAACATTGTGCCGATTGTTATGGTACACGATTTGTTATTGCCGCAATTACTTCCAAAATTCGTCATACTCCGCGCAGGCGGAGTATCCATTAAAAAGCGACAATTTCAGTTGCGATGGATTGCCGCCTTCGCGGGAATGACGATGCGATAGGAGTATGCTATAAAAAACCATGAAAAAGATTCGCAGCCTTTCCTTCGCTCTGGCTTTTGTCAGCCTTCTCGCAATTTCGGCCTATGCAGCGCCAAAGCATGGAATGGCTATGTTGGGCGAACCGGCGCTGCCGCCCGATTTCAAAAACCTGCCCTATGCCAACCCAGCAGCGCCTCAAGGCGGTGTTCTGAAACAGGCGGTGACAGGCACATTCGACAGCATCAACCCTTTCATCATCAAGGGCAGCTCCGCCACTGGCCCGCGCACATTCGTGTTTGAAAGCCTCATGGGCCGCAGTGGGGCTGAAGCTTTTACATTGTACGGACTACTTGCGGAAAGTATCGACGCGTCGGATGATCGCCAAACCTTCACTTTCAAAATTCGCCCTGAAGCAAAATTCTCTGACGGTTCGGCTGTGACGGCGACAGACGTTCAATTCTCGCTTGAAACATTGCGTGACCATGGCCGACCAAATTTTAAAAACAATTATTCCAAGATTTCTAAAATCGAAACACCTGACGACCACACCATAACTTTCCATCAGGAAAAGGGTGATCGTGAACTGCCGATGATCGTTGGCCTGATGCCCATCCTTTCTAAAAAATCATGGGAAGGTAAAAACTTTGAAGATACGACGATTGTGCCAATCATTGGGACAGGCCCTTATGTGTACGGCGATGTTAAACCCGGTGAAATGATCTCATATAGAAAGAATGCTAATTACTGGGGTAATAATTTGCCTTTCAACAAGGGCCTATGGAATTTTGATTTATTTCGCTTTGATTATTACCGTGATGCAAACTCCGCTTTTGAAGCCTTCAAAAAAGGCGATGTCGATATTCGCAGCGAGTCTGATCCAACACGCTGGACAACAGGATTTGATTTCCCAGCTGTCACCGAAGGAAAAGTGATCAAAAGTGTTTACGAACCAAAAACACCAGCGGCCACGACTGGCTTTGCTTTTAACACCCGTCACAAAATATTTGAAGATGTGAAAGTGCGTGAAGCTTTGACCACGGCTTTCGATTTCGAGTGGGCCAATGCCAATCTGTTCAGCAATTCTTACAAGCGCATCTACGGCTATTATTCGGGTTCGGAATTGTCTTCGCAAGGCAAAGCCGCTGATGCAACTGAGCTTGGTATAATCGGGACGACTGGCGGCGGCTTGCGTTCGGAAATGCTGGATGGCACCTACGCGCTGCCCGTCAGCGATGGTTCGGGACGCGACCGCAAGATGCTGCGCAAAGCTATCGATCTTTTAGACCAAGCGGGATGGTCGGTCAAAGATACAGGATTGGTGAACGCCGCTGGTGAACAATTTGCATTCACACTGACTGTGCAAAATCCTGATCAAGAAAAAATCGCGCTGCATTATCAGCGCACGCTACAACAAATCGGTATCAAGGTTGATGTGCGCACGGTTGATGCCGCACAGTTCACCGCGATCCAAAAAACTTACGACTATGACATGATCCCCGTGTCGTGGTTTAACTCGCTCTCGCCGGGCAATGAGCAGACGCTTTATTACGGCTCTTATGGCAAGACAACGGAAGCCACGCGCAATTATCCGGGCATTGCTGATCCAAAGATTGATTTTGCGATTGAAACCATGTTGAAAGCCCAAAACCGCGAAGAGTTTGTTTCAGCCATTCATGCCGAAGACCGCCTGCTGGTTTCAGGTTTCTACATCGTGCCGTTTTACTCTGCCCCACAATGGGTGGCGCATTGGAGCAGCATTGGAGTTCCTGATGGCCAACCTGTGACAGGTTTTGAAACAACCACGCTATGGCACAATCCGTGATTACAATTGATGTTGTCTCGGATGTTATCTGCCCGTGGTGTTCTCTCGGAAAACGCCGATTGCACAAGTCGCGGAGATGCTGGCCTGGCAGATTAAGAATGCGGCTGAAGAGTGAGTTGTTTTTCAACTGCGGCCAAAATCTTTTTGCTCATTGGTTCAGTCGGCGTCGAAAACCAATCGACGAACTCACCCGATTTTGAAAACAAATATTTATGAAAATTCCATTTTGGTGTGCCTAACATGCCAGCCTGAGCGCCTGCCCATTTATAGACTTCTGCTTCACCCTGCCCGCTGACCACGGTTTTATCCGACAATGGAAACGTTACTCCATAATTCAGTTTGCAGAATGTCGCAATTTCAGTAGCTTTACCTGGTTCCTGCCCGCCAAAATCATTTGATGGCACACCAACGATGACGAAGCCTTTGTCTTTATATTTTTCCCAGAGTTTCTCCAACCCATCATATTGCGGGGTGAAGCCGCATTCGGAAGCGGTGTTGACGAGCAATACAACTTTGCCTTTGAATTGATCAAGAGGCATTGGCTTTCCGTCCATGCCTTGAAGAGAGAAATCATAAAGAGTTTGGGCAGTGGCAGTCATTGGGAACATCGCTACAAAGAGTGTCAAAATGAATTTACGCATGTTATACAAACGCTGACAACGCTGTTATGGATCATTCATCATTACTCACAACAACTTTCCCCGCCTTGCCGTCACGCACAAGCTCAAAGCCACGCGCAGCTTCATTAAGTGGCACAACATAGCTAAGCAGAGTCTCCAATCGATAATCATCCCGCGATAACAGTTCCATGGCGCGGGGCAAAAGTTCGGGTGTAGATGAGTAGCTACTGACAAGATTAATTTCGCGCCGCCAAATTTCCCACCAATCAGTGATAATTTCATTGTGTGGTTTGCTGCCAAAAATTAAAATCGTTCCGCCATCGCGCACAGTTTCTATTGCAGTTTTCAGTGTGGCCGAATTCACCACGCTGAGAATGATAACATCAGCGCCACGACCTTCTGTTTTTGAGCGGGCGATGTGCGCAATGTTGTCCTGCCCCACAACGCAACCACCTGCGGCACCCCAGTCTAGCGCCAATTGCAGGCGTTCGGCCCGCATATCCAACACCAAAGTCTTCACAGATAAATCGCGCAACAGCGGCACAAACAAAATGCCCACAGCACCAGCGCCAATGATCACCGCCGTATCGCCATCAATCAGCGAAACCCTGTCCAAGGCGCGCAAGCAGCAGGCCAGAGGTTCCATGAACACGGCCCTCGCGGTTGGCACATGATCTGGAATAGAAATGACCGTGTGGTTCACCAATGGCGCTGGCACACGGATGAATTCTGCAAAACCTGCGGGATCAATATTACTGGCCTTGAAAACAGGGTCCATCGGTGCGGAGCCGCGCCTGGTGTAATACGAATTGTAATCTGGTGCATGGTGAGCGATGGCTACACGCTGGCCATTTTTAAAACGATCCGATTTACTCTCAAACACAGTCGCTACCAGTTCATGACCAATTTGTTGTGGTTTTTTGAAATACGGATCGTAAACTTTTGCAATGTCGGTGCCGCATATCCCGCAAGCGTTCATCCGAACTAATATCTCCCCATCGGTGATGTCGGGCCGCGCCTTCTTTTCAAGGACAACCACGCCATCTTGCGAGCATATTAAAATTTGATTGGAGAAATTGGACATACAGCAGGCTAACTCTTCTCGTGGCTGAAAAGAAAGTGGCGGAAACGGAGGGATTCGAACCCTCGATACGCCTTGCGACGTATGACGATTTAGCAAACCGTTGCCTTCAGCCACTCGGCCACGTTTCCACTTAATCGGGCTTTTGCCTTGATTTGCTGCGATGCGCAAGCGCC
>JAYVPZ010000346.1:0-20656 GCA_043757105.1 Aestuariivirga sp.
CAAAGGATGCGGCATGGCAATCACCTCCGCGCATATTGAATCACGTCGCACCTGATTTGGGAATCAAATTCGACTCAGGCAGACCATCCGAGGCTCTAAGTTTTGCAGCATACGGTTTTGCTTACATAAACGTTTGTCCCAAATTACCATAATCAGAAATTATCGGTTCGGCCCTGTGTTCTGCCAGACAACATTTGAAGTGAGTGCTCTCTCGTGGGCAAGAGCCCTCATCCCCCTTCGCGACCTTCTCCCATTTGGGAAGGCTCAAATCGAGAGAAGGCAATAATAATTTAAAGTGGCGGCCGGGGCTATTCAGTCTTCCCTCAAACCTTCACCCACTTCCCACTCTTCATTGACGATTTCACGCAAGCCTCGATAAACGCCATGCCTGCAACACCATCTTCGATGCCGGGGAATTGGACTTCCTTATCTAGCTTTTTGCCAGTGCGTTTGGCTTCGATCGCTCTTGCCACTTCGGTGTAGATGTTGGCGAAGCCTTCGAGGTAGCCTTCGGGGTGGCCGGGGGGGACTCTTGTCACTCTCGCAGCCGAGGGGCCGCTGCCGGCTCCGCCACGGGTAATCATGCGCTTCTCGCCGCCCAGTGGTGTGAACCACAGATAGTTTGGATCAGCCTGCACCCATTCAAGGCCGCCTTTGGTTCCGTAGACCCTGAGCTTCAAACCATTCTCATGGCCCACGGCCACTTGGGATGCCCAGATGTGGCCTTTGGCGCCGCCTTTATAATGCAGGCGCACGTCCACATCATCATCAAGCTTGCGGCCTTTAACGAAGCTGGTGAGTTCAGCGGAAAGTTCGGTGGCTTCTAAACCCGATACAAAACAACCGAGCTGATAGGTATGTGTGCCAATGTCGCCCACGCAGCCGCCTGCGCCTGAGCGCTTTGGATCGGTGCGCCATGCGGCCTGTTTTTGGCCGGTCTTTTCTAAATCCGTGGCCAACCAGTCTTGCGGATATTCACCTTGGACCAATCGGATGTCGCCCAACTCGCCCGCCCGCACCATGGCCCGCGCTTGGCGGATCATGGGATAGCCTGAATAATTATGAGTGAGTGCGAAAATCACTTTTGGATTTTTCTTGAGCAAGACTTGGAGGGCTTTGCCTTCTTTCAAATTGAGCGACAGCGGCTTATCGCAGATCACATGTATGCCCGCTTCGATGAAGGCTTTTGCCACGGGATAGTGCATGTGGTTTGGCGTGACGATCGACACGGCCTCAATGCCGTCGGCACGTTTGGCCTCGGCCTTCGCCATCGCGTTAAAATCGGAATAGATGCGGTCGGCGGCGAGGCCAAGCTCTTCACCGGACGCTTTAGCTCGTGCCGGATCAGCGCTGAGTGCACCCGCCACGAATTCATATTTATCATCAATGCGTGCGGCAATGCGGTGAACCGCGCCGATAAACGCGCCCTGCCCGCCACCCACCATGCCGTAACGGATGCGGCCTGAATGTTTTTGATTTTTGCTGCCTTCAATGGCCATGATGTCGTCCTTGCTTAGCTCTAACTTGTTCAATCAGGTAAATTGTAATTAACAATTGCTTGAGTACTCATGTGTGATTCTGTATCGCAACTATCAGGTGGGACAATGAAGAAGCAAATATACACATTTGGCTATGAGGGTCTATCCTTAGAAGCATTTATCCAACGATTGAAATCAACAAACGTGAACTGTGTTGTTGATGTTCGTGCAGTGCCGCTTTCTAGAAAAAAAGGCTTTTCTAAAAAGTCGTTTGGTGCTGCTTTGGAGTCTGCTGGAATCAAATATATTCACTCGTCGCCTATGGGTTGCCCTCAGGAAATACGTAATCGCTACCGTGAAACCGGAAATTGGAATGCCTACACTAGGTCGTTCCTAGCGCATCTTGCAGGTCAGACCGCCACGATCAAAGAGATGGCTGTAACAGTAAAGGCGGAAAACTGTTGTCTTGTTTGTTTTGAAGCTGATTTTGATCGTTGCCACAGAACATTCGTAGCAAGAGCAGTTGCTAGGATTTCTGGTTACTCCGTTATGCATATTACAAGTCAAAACTTGATTGCGGATTCAGTTGTTCTGGTTGCTGCTTAGGCGGATAAATTAGACTGACAATTAGCCATTGGTCGGGAAATCGGTGAATTGTCCCCATCAAGAACATCAAATCTGCTTTTGGCAGTTGAATTTCAAGTTTTTCACGGAACGGTTTTTCCCATCTCTCGCCATGTGAACGCCGGACGTTCCAGAACAGTGCGCCTATCTCCCAATCAACGATTTTGTGCCTGTATTCTTTGTCCTTTCCATCTACCGAACAAACGTAACGATAGTGAAAGTCGAACGGCAGTTTCTTAAGCGTAGTGATGCTTTTGGCATCTGTTGCATCAAATAGGTCTGCCTGATTTTGAGCGCTTATAAGTTTATCAATTTCAGATTTTGTCCACTCAGTGCTGCTTGCCTGAGTAATGTCGAGTCCAACGATTTTCAAAGGACGAACTATCCCTAGCGTTGGCCCTCCAGCCGCTCTGGCATTTTCAAGCGAATCAAAATCTGAATGTTTAATTATCTTTTGAATATGCTCTCGACGAGCCGACCAACTGTTCTTAGTTGACAGCAGAATTTCATCGCAATTGATGGTATCGACAAAAACTTTATGGCTTTCAGCTCGGTGGTCCTTCCGTGATTTTTCTATCCGAGCCGAAATCCACTGCCATTTCTTGAACTGCTTCTCACTGCTAACAAGCCGAAACGGCATTGGGTAAATTCGAACCAATTTTCCATTTTCGTCAATTGCCGCAACGCACGAAGTTTCTACATACGCGGAACTCGGCGATGGATAAGTCTTGCAAAGAATTAGAAGCCTTGAGACTTGTGACGGCACAACAAATTATAATCCCTTCGTTAAACCTCAGATATTGTTGAGCAGGCCTTCCAAATATTCTTGGCGGCCGGATTTGGGTTGGGGTTCGATTTTGTCTTTGTGCACGCGGGCGGCGATGGCGTCTAAGCTGGCACCTTTTTCGAGCATGGCTTTGTTGGTGGGTTCGCTCCATTTGGCGTAGCGCTTGTTTACGGCTGCATCGAGCTTGCCGTCTTCAATAATCTTTGCGGCGTTGAGCAAAGCTTGCGCGCACGCATCCATTGAAGCGACATGGGCATAAAGCAGATCATCGGGGTCTAATGATTGACGGCGGATTTTTGCGTCGAAATTCATGCCGCCCGTGGTGAAGCCGCCAGCGCGGATGACTTCAAGCATCATCAACGTCATTTCCGGCACATTCATCGCAAATTGATCAGTGTCCCAGCCGACCTGATAGCCACCGCGATTGAGATCCAGTGAACCGAAAATGCCGAGTGCTGAGGCGAGTGCGATTTCATGCTCGAACGTGTGGCCCGCTAATATGGCGTGGTTTTGTTCGATGTTCATTTTCACATCGTTCTCTAGCCCATATGATTTGAGCAGGCCATAAATGGTGGCCACGTCATAATCATATTGGTGGGTTGATGGTTCCTTGGGTTTTGGTTCAATGAGGATTGGGCCTTTGAAACCGATCTTGTGTTTGTAATCGACCACCAGTGACAAGAAGCGCCCAGCTTGTTTCAGCTCATGGCCAATTTTGGTGTTGATCAAGGTTTCATAACCTTCGCGGCCGCCCCACATCACATAATTTTCGCCGCCTAAATCCTTCGTTACATCGAGGCAATGTTTCACTTGGGCTGCGCAATAGGCAAACACATCAGGATCAGGATTGGTGGCCGCACCCGCCATGAAGCGGCGGTTGGAGAACATGTTGGCCGTGCCCCAGAGCAATTTTTTATTGTGCTTGGACATTTGCTTTTCAAGAATTTTGGCGACGCTTGTGACGTTCGCGTTAAACTCTTGCAGCGAATTTCCTTCGGGTGCGATGTCGAGATCGTGGAAGGAAAAATAATCAATATCGAGGATGCGCAAAGTTTCAAACATCACATCGGCTTTAACCGAAGCGGCCTTCATCGGGTCGGCCATGTGGTGCCATTCACGGTTAAAAGTTTCACCGCCAAATGGATCGCCACCCGGCCAGCACAGCGTGTGCCAATAACACACCGCAAAGCGCAAATGATCGCGCATGGTTTTGCCCATAACTTTTTGGGTTGCGTTATACCAACGGTAGCTCAAAGGATTGGTCGATGCTGGGCCAGCGTATTTGATGGGGTCGGTGATGGAGTAAAATTTCATTTGATGTTCCTTATCGCTGGATAGATTTTCGTATAATTTATGTAGGCCGCGTCATAGGCCGCTTTGATTTTTGCATCGGGCAAAATTGTTTTGGCCACTTTAGGCGCGGTGCAGACTGTTTTGTATGATGCACCGGTTGCCGCCATGAGCGCCATGCGTGCGCCGCCAAATGCGCCGCCCACATCGCCCGCCACAGGCAGATCAACGGGCACACCTAAAACTGTGGCGATGATTTTGAGCCAGAGTTCAGAATGCGTGCCACCGCCCACGGCCATAACGCGTTTTACATCGGTGCCTGCGGTTTTGAGCGCTTCAAGTGAATCGCGAAATGCAAAGGCCACGCCGTCCATGACCGCATGAGTCATTTCTTTTGCGTCGGTTTCATGAGCGAGACCGATGAAGCTGCCGCGAATTTGCGCGTCTCCTACAGGTGTGCGCTCACCCGAAAGGTAAGGTAAGAACAACGTCGCTGATGGGCCTTCAAGTTTTTTGCCCAACGCAGCTGTGAGCTTTGGGGCTGGGGTTTTGAGCAAGCCTGACAGCCATTCGAGGCTGGCGGTGGCGGATAAAATGACGCCCATTTGGTGCCAGGTGTTTGGCACAGCGTGGCAGAAGGCATGAACGGCTTTGCCAGCATTGGGACTGTATTTATCATTCGACACAAACATCACGCCCGAAGTGCCAATCGAGATCAGGGCCTGACCATCTTTGACAGCGCCAATGCCAACTGCGGCGGCGGCATTATCACCACCGCCACCCGCAACAACAGGGCGCAGCGGCATGCCCCAAGCTTTGGCCAGCGCTGGGGTAATTTGGCCTGTTACATCTATGCCTTCGAACAAATCTGGCATTTGGTCGCGGCGCATGTGGGTGGAGGTCAGCATACGGTCTGACCATTGGCGGTTGGCCACATCAAGCCAATAGGTGCCACTTGCGTCTGACATGTCGGAGCCATAGTTACCCGTCATGCGGAAGCGAATGTAATCTTTGGGCAGTAGAACTTTGGCGACTTGATCAAAAATCTTAGCCTCATGTTTGCGCACCCAGAGCAGTTTTGGGGCTGTGAAACCTGCCAGTGGAATGTTTCCGGTAATTTCCATTGCTTCGGGGCAGGCGGCCAGAATGTCTTTGCATTCTTCAAAACTGCGCGCGTCGTTCCATAAAATACAGGGGCGCAGAACTTTGCCGTTTTTATCCAGTAGTGTTGCGCCGTGTTGCTGGCCCGACATGCCGATGCCAGCGACTTGAGCTATGGCTTTGGGTTTTGCTTTGCGGAGTGCGGCCACAACATCATTGGCGGCTTTCCACCAATGTTCGGGGTTTTGCTCTGACCAGCCGGGGTGGGGCCGTGAAACTTTGAGGGGCGATGATGCTGTTGCAATAATCTTTTGCTTGGCGTCAATAATCACGCCTTTGACACTCGACGTGCCGAAATCCAGTCCAAGATACATGTCAGATGCCTCAATTGTCTGATAATATAATTGACCATTTTTTAGGCTTTGCCAAGGTGTCTGGGCGATTTATTTTGGAGGGCGAAGTAAATCGTTAGATTTTGAGCGCCGCCGTCACGACAGCATGGGCGATGGCTTGTGGCCGTGAGGCCTTCGGGGTGGGTTCCGGCCAGCATCATTTCAATGTCGGCGCGACTGAACCATCGGGCGTCTTCTAATTCGGCGGGGTCAAGTTTCATTTCGGTTGTGGTTGCTTCAGCGATCATGCCTATCATCAGGCTGGACGGAAACGGCCAAGGCTGAGTTGTGACGTATGAAACCGCACCCACTTTGATGCCTGCCTCTTCCAAAACTTCGCGGGCCACGGCTTGTTCGATAGTTTCGCCGGGCTCCATAAAGCCAGCGAGGGCCGAATACATGTTTGGCGGCCAACTGGCTTGGCGGCCTAACAGAATTTGATCACCATGGCGCACGGCCATAATCACCACGGGATCCGTGCGTGGGAAATGTTCGGTTTTGCAGGTGAGGCAAACGCGCTTGTAACCGGCATCAGCCATTAACGATTTGGCCCCGCAATTGGCGCAAAAACTGTGGCGCTCATGCCAATGTAATATGCTGCGGGCTTGCGCCAAAATCGATAATCGCTCTTGGGTGAGGCCCCCTTCAATCATCAATGACCTCATCGGAATGAGCGCTTCGCTGGCTTCGATAGCACGTGCAAACCAAGCATGGCCTTTGGGGTCTTCGCCCAGATAAATTGCAGCAGTTTCAAGTTGGTCATTGAGCGTGAAAAGCTTGTCCTTCTCCATGCGGACTGTGTCGCCCGCGATCTGCACAACATGGGTGGTCGAATCGTTGCGACGTGCAGCAATAAAAACCTCATTTGCGCGATTATTGGCGTTGCGGTCGAGAGGCGATGAAACGAAGGCCAGATGGGTCATTTGAGATTAAGCCTTAAAATATCAGTGCTTATGATCTTTTGGTAAAAAACATCAACAGGTTAACTCAATATTTACCAAGAAAGTTAACAGATGAGGGATGAAAAACCGTGTTGCGGGTGATTTATCTATCGAAAAATCACCCTCATCTCACGCCGGAGAGTTAAAGTTTATGAAGCCAGGAATTCCATGGAGCGTTAAGGGTGTTGAACCGGAGTTACGCGAAATTGCCAAAACAGCGGCGCGCCGCTCGGGCATGACATTGGGGGAATGGCTGAATTCTGCGATCAATGAACAGGCTGAGGGGCCAACGGCTGAAGTGGCGGCTGACACACCATCCGATAAAGTGATCCGTGGCCGTATTTCGACACATCCCATTGAACGCGCTGCGACGCGCCTTGAGGACATTGCAGAACAGCTTTCACGTTTAGCGATGCGTGAAACCGAAACGTCACCACGTTATGTTTCACCACCTCAAGAAGAAAGCGGCACATTTGCCAGAATCCTGAGCCGTGTGGAAAGCAACGAGCGCCAGACTGTTGAGGCATTTTCAGCGGTCAATGAGCGCTTGGCGCTTTTGGGCCGCCAGTTTACGAAGGCTCAACCTCCAGCTCCGACTAAGCCAGAAGAAGCGCCCGGTTTCCAAGCGTTGGAGAAGGCTGTTCGCAATATTGTTGAGCATTTGGAAGTTTCGGAAAAGCGCACGCGCGATAATTTGAAATCGTTGCAAGACCGCATTGGCGATATGACGACCCGAGCTTCAACCACCAATAATGAACAAGTACTGCGTCAAGCGCCTGCGTTTTCGCAGCTTGAAACACGACTTTCAGAACTCGCTCACCGTGTTGAACAAAGTCAAAAACAGCCTGTCACCAGCCTGCCAGATCTATTGCGCAAAGAACTTGATGGTTTGGCAAGCCGCATTGATATCGTGCGCGATTCGGCTGAAACTTTGGCGCATAAAGCCCAGACGCAAGCTGTGCAAACAGCACAAGCCGAACTGCACACAATCGAAGAGCGTATTCTCGGATTGTTGCGTGAAGCGCAGACCTCATTTGTTGCCAATTCAACCAGCCCCTCGGAAATTCAACGCTTCCGTGGTGAAATTGAAAAGCTCAATAGCCGCATTGACGAAGCAAGCCACGGCGTTGCGTCTGACCGCGATGTGACAGCGCTTCGTGTGGCTGTTGAACAGCTTTCAACCCGCGTTGCCCAAGGCTCTGACAATCGACCATTGGCTGAAATGGATCGTCGCATTCTTGATATCACCAAGAAGCTGGAACAGACCCAAGCTCAAACCCGTGATATGCCGCAACTCGGTGAACTGGAACGGCGCATGGCCGAGCTTGATCACCGTTTAGAACAAGCTTTAACGACACAAACCAATTCAACACAAAATGATGAATTGGTGCAGCATTTGGCAGTGGTCAATGACCGCCTAAGCAAGACCGAGAGCCAACTTTCACATCTTGAGACCATTGAACGCGCCATTGCCCAGCTTTATGATTCAGTTGAGCAAAGTCGTGGTTGGACCAAAGAAGTGGCCGAAGAGGCAGCAGACCGCATGGGCCAGCATATTATGTCCCAACAAAATCAAGTCCCGGTGACGCTCACAGGTTCGCCTGAAATCATGGCTTTGGAAGCAGGCCTTAAAGCCGTGCGAGAGGCGTCTCATTCTGCAGATTCGCGAAATCAAGAAACACTTGAAGCGGTTCATGAAACACTTGAACAGATTGTTGCCAAGCTTTCAGAGCTTGAGACAGCCACCATTGGTCAACGGGTCGCCCAAGCAGCAAACCCAACGACACAGCCGGCGGCTTATGTTGCTGATCCATTTAACGCTGCGTCGCTTGATCATTCCCCCGACCTTCAGGCTCATCCTTTTGAGCTGCAAAGTGAAACACCAGCGATTAATCCGGAAGTGGAAGAAATATTCCCTACCGTCAATTCCAATCCATTTGAAGCAACGCCTGACGTCTCATTCCAAGGTCACAATCCATTTGAAGCCGTGATCAAAGCTTCGCATGGCGCTGATGGCGCGCTAGCTGGCACCTCCGCGCCAGATGACGATTATATCCTCATGGCACGCCGTGCGCACCAAGCAGCTAACTCGCAAAAGAGCATTCTGTCTGGAATTTCCCCGGGCATGGCTAAATTAAGCGAAGGTAGCTCGAAGAAGTTACTCAGCTTCAAAATGCCTTTCAAAAAAGGTACAAAGTCCGCAAAAGATCAAACACTCGCTGGCGACCTAAAAATGCTGCCGGAAATTAAAGCGGCTAACAACAATCCAGCGGGCACCCGCAAAACTTTAATCTTGTCAGGTATTTTGGCGCTCGGTTTGTTTGCATTTTTCGTCACTAAAAATATGATGGTGTCACCCATCATGGCGCCGGTCGCAACGCCAGTGGTCGTTGAACAACCCGCTGCCACGCCCGTTCAGCCAGAAGTTATGGCACCAGCGCCCGCGCCAATAGTTGTGATGCCAGACGCGACAGCAACAACGCAACCTGTTCCTGATCCTGCTTTGCCCACAGTTGAGCCTGCGCCGCTTGAACCTATTGTAACGAAGCCGCAACAACAGGGTGACAACACAAGTGTTGGTCAGCCTGACGAAATTTTGACGGGTTCATTGCCAGCAGCCGTTGCACCAAAAACTGCAATGCCTATCGTGATTGACGTGGCCGCCGGGAATGATGCTTTGCGCAACTCCGCAAGCAATGGTGATGCCAATGCTCAGTTTGTGATTGCGACGCGTTATTTGAACGGCGAAAATGTAGCATCTGATCCGAGTAAGGCTGCTTATTGGTATGGCAAGGCAGCAGCATCGGGCTTGGCACCTGCGCAATACCGAATTGCTACACTTTATGAGCGCGGCACTGGCGTTGAGAAAAATATGCAGGCTGCACTTTCATGGTATGAGCGCGCTGCGGCTTCGGGCAATGTAAAAGCGATGCATAATGCGGCGGTCATCAGCGCTGGTAATGACGCTGGTTCTCCTGATTACATCAAAGCTATTAAATGGTTCTCGCTTGCGGCTAATTATGGTTTAAAAGACAGCCAGTTTAATCTTGCGGTTTTAATTGAGCGTGGCATGGGCACCAAGACCAATCTGGCTGAGGCATTGTTCTGGTATGATCAGGCCGCAGCGCAAGGTGATGTCGATGCCGGAACTCATGCTGCAGTGTTGGCAAAATCAATTCCGCCAGAACTGGTTAAATCGATTGAAGAACGGATTAAGATTTGGAAGCCTGAAATTGCGCCTGATATTGCAAATGTCGTTGCAGTCAATGACTCTCGCTGGCAGGGCGCGAATGCAGCTCCACAACAGATTGCTGCTTTGGCTCCTGCACCACAAAACATCGTAGGCAAAGCCCAAAGCCTTTTAGGCAAGCTGGGTTACAATATCGGTCAGGCCGATGGCAAATTGGGTGGGCGCACATCTAATGCGGTTCGCTTGTTCCAACTTCAACAAGGGTTGAAGGTTACAGGGCAGATAACACCTGATCTGATTGCGGAGATGGAATCAAAAGCCAGTTAAAGCGAAAAACGGTGCAAACTGCTTTTTCCAATCATCCAAATCTTGGTTTGAGTTCCATCGAAAAGCCGGTGGAATGCGGGTGATTTGATTGAGAGTGCACCTGTATATGCTCCGAAGGCTGGCATGATCAGACGGCTTTGGTCTGCGATAAAACATTTTCCCCGTACATTCCGACCACGCAGGTTAAGGCTGCAGCCTGGATGCAAATGTCCGGCGATTTCAAATTCATTTTTTAGATTTTGTGCAGGTTCATGACGCAGGGTGAGCGGGCCCAAAGCGATTGATTCAGCGCCGTGTCCTCCTAAAGATTGCGGCGGATGCGGATCGTGATTGCCAATGATCCAAAGAGTTTCATGCGTGGATGTGAGCTTGCGCAGGATTTGCAAATGTGGTTCATCCAGTCGTGTTTCACCTTCGCCGTCATGAAAGCTATCACCCAGAAATATTAGGCGCTTTGGATTGATGGCGGAGACAGTTTCATCAAGAATGGCCAAAGTAGAGGCCGTATCAAATGGCGGCACATGAATGCCGCGCCGCGCTAGGCTGGTTCCTTGTTCGAGATGCAAATCTGAGATGATAAGAGTTTCATGGTCTGGCACATAAAGTGCGCCGGACAGATGTGGGATTAACTCTAGGCCCGATAGTTGAATACGGTGCTGTTTAGACAAGGCCTGTGGCCTCGGCTTCGAGCTTATCAGCGGCTTCGGCGAGAAGGGCATCATCCGCTTCGCCGTAAATTGATTCGCGTCCAATCTCAAGAAGCACGGGCACGGCAAGAGGTGAAACGCGCTCTAAGGGCTTATGAAGTATTTGATTTTTGATGCGTTTGAGCATGCCCGCCAAACGGTGAATGTCAATCAAGCCATCGGCAGCGTCGTCCCATGCCGCGCGGAGCAAAAGATGATCCGGTTGATGGGTGCGCAAGGCATCATAAATCAAATCAGTGTTGACTGTGACTTGCCGTCCGGTTTTTTCTTTACCCGGAAAATTACGTTCAATGAGGCCAGCGATGATGGCGCAATTGCGAAATGAGCGCTTCATCAAATTGGATTCGGCCAGCCACGCTTCAAGATCATCGCCCAGCATGTCTTCATCAAATAATTTGTTGAGAGAAAGCCGACCACCCGCAATCATCGCCGATAGATCAGCCAATGTCCAAATCACTAATGCATATTCCGACGCCACAAACCCCATGGGTTTGGCACCCCAGCGTTCCAAGCGGCGGGTGAGCAGCATGCCTAAAGTTTGTTGCGCGAGACGGCCTTCAAATGGATAACACACAAGATAATGCTTATCGGCGCGTGGAAAGGTTTCGACGAGCATTTGATCAGCTTTGGGAATGACCGAAGCCCAATTTTGAGTGTTGAGCCAGTCGCGCACTTGGGCTGGCAGATGCTGCCATTTTGATTGATCGGCCAGAAGTTGGCGCACGCGTTCGGCCAGATAAGTGGAGAGCGGAAATTTGCCACCGGCATAGGAAGGAATCATCGGGTCACGGCCATGGGCCTTGCTGGCCAATGCACCAAATTCATCAAGGCCCTCGAATTTAAGCACTTCACCACCAAATAAAAACGTATTGCCGATTGCCAATTGGCTGAGGAAATATTCTTCTAGTTCGCCCAGCACGCGGCCCCCTGTGACGGTGCGTTTGCCTGATCTGGCTTTGACCGATGCCAATCTGACTTTTAACATTTCATCGGCAACAATGGTGCCCATGTTCATTTTATAACGCAGCGCCAACATGGGATGAGCGAGGCGGTATTTGCCCGAAATGTCGAGTTTTAGTTTCGCGTATCGTTCATAGGCTTTCAGCGCATAACCACCTGTGGCCACATAATCCAATGCTTGGTCAAACCGTTCGCGGGTGAGTTTGCGGTAGGTGAAAGCGGTGATGATTTCTTGGTACAAATCATCGGCGAAAAATGGGCCAGAACAGGCGCAGGCCATGATGTGTTGGGCCAGCACATCGAGCTTCATGACCAATGGATATTCGGTGTCTTGGGCATTTTCGGATGCGGCATGACGCGCTGCTTCGCACTCTAAAACTTCAAAGCGATTGGACGGGACTAAGATTGCATTGCTGGATTCATCAAGCCTATGATTGGCGCGACCTATGCGTTGAAGGAGGCGGCTTGAGCCTTTGGGTGCACCCACATGGATCACCAAATCCACATCCCCCCAATCAATGCCAAGATCGAGGGTGGATGTGCAGACCACGGCTTTGAGTTTGTTTTCCGCCATGGCGACTTCAACCTTGCGGCGCTGGCTGACATCTAATGAGCCGTGGTGCAGCGCTATCGGCAGATGATCTTCATTGGCGTTCCACAATTCTTGAAACACCATTTCGGCTTGGCTTCGGGTGTTGACAAAAACCAATGCGATTTTGGCTTTTTTGATTTCGGCGTAGATTTCAGGAATGGCATAGAGCGCCTTATGCCCGCTCCACTGCACGCGCTCGGCAGATGCGAGAATATGAATGTCTGGTGGTGCGCCTGCTTGGCCCAAAACCAATGGGACGGGAGGTTGATTGGCGGGGGCGAGCCACGCGCGCAATGCATCAGGGTCAGCCACAGTTGCTGACAGACCTGTGAAACGCGCCTGTGGGGCATGGGCGCGGAGGCGGCTGAGGGCCAAGGATAGCAGCACACCGCGCTTTGAACTGACGATTGAATGCAACTCGTCGATGATTACAGTTTTGAGATTTTTCATCACATGCGCTGCTGTTGGATCAGCAATCAACAGTGTCATTTGTTCGGGGGTGGTGATTAAAATATCGGGCGGGTTGATGCGTTGGCGTTGACGCCTTGAATGCGGGGTGTCGCCGGTTCTGGTTTCCACTGTTATGGGCAGTTTCATTTCAGCGATGGGGGCTTCTAAGTTCCGCGCAATGTCAACTGCCAGCGCTTTGAGTGGCGAAACATAAAGTGTGTGAATGCCGTCATTTTTATGGGGCTGTTCGAGTTGCACCAATGTGGGCAGGAAGCCAGCCAAAGTCTTACCGCCGCCTGTAGGCGAAATTAATAAAGCGCTGCTGCCTGAAAGCCCGTGTTCCAACATCGCCAGTTGATGCGAACGCGGCTGCCAGCCGCGCGTGGTGAACCAATGGGTGAAGTTGGGAGGGAGTTGCAATTCAAAACAGACCCGAACCTATCATGCTGCCCCGATACTACCATTCCGCCGACGGGGGAAGGGGATCTCGTGCAACGTAGCCGAAAGCGATAAACCTAAACACCGATTTTTTTAATTTTCTTAAACGCCTCTAATGCTTGATCACGTGCCACCGCGTGATCGACAATGCGCCTTGCATATGACTTGGGTGGCACGGCCATGTCCCATGGGCGATGGATAAACTCTGTTGAAACCTCTTTAAGTTCAGGCACCCATTTTTTAACATACTCTCCGTCGGGATCAAACTTTTGGCCCTGCAAAACCGGATTGAAAATCCGGTAATAGGGCGAAGCATCTGCACCACAGCCGGCCACCCATTGCCATGATGCGGAATTGGCGCCGATATCGGCATCAACCAATGTGTCCCAAAACCAGCGCTCGCCTGTTTGCCAGGGGATCAACAAATCTTTGATCAAGAACGATGCCACAATCATGCGCACCCGGTTGTGCATGATGCCGGTGTGCCAAAGTTCGCGCATGCCAGCATCGACAATCGGATAACCCGTCTGGCCATGTTGCCACTTCTGAAGTGCATCTGGATTTTCCGCCCACGGGAAATCTGCATACTCAAGTTTGAACGGAGCATCGGGAAAATGCGGAAAATGATGCAGCAAATGATATGAAAATTCGCGCCACAAAACTTCTTTCAGAAATTTTTCGCCACTGCGATCGAGAACACCACCAGCTTTAGCCATCGCACTGCGTGTGGCATGCCAAATTTGGTGGGGCGATATTTCGCCAAAATGCAGATAGGCAGAGAGGCGCGAGGTGAATGGCTTGTCTGGCCTATCACGGCCTTCAGCATAATCATTTATGCCTTCATCCAAAAATTGATAAAGAAGACGAATAGCGTTTTCCTCGCCGGGCTTCCAAGCTTCAGCCATGCCCCCCGACCAATCCGGTTTAGTGGGCAGTAATTTCCAATCTTCAAGTCTATCGCTCTTGACATAGGTAGAGTGGATTTTAAATTTTGGGACAGTTTTCAAAGCGCGCGGTTCACCCGATGCAAAACAGGCGCGGGAATAGGGTGTGTAAACCTTATAGGGTTCACCTGAACCGTTACGGATTGATTCAGGCTCATGCAGAAGGAAGCCGCCATGACGGTGGCAGCTGGCGCCATTGTTTTCACAAATGATTTTTATGCATTGTTCCAAAGCGCCAGACCAAGGCGCATAATCACGTGTGAAATGAACAGCACTTGCTTTTGTTTCGGCAAGCAATTGCGCAATCACATCGTCTGCTCGGCCACGGCGCAACACCAATGGAATTTTAATGTTCAAGCTTGCAAGGCTTTTGTGCAACCACCAACGCGACGCACCGCCTATGCTCCATTGACCCGGCGTTTCGTCGTCCAAAATATAAAGCGGAATAATCGGGCCTTTAGCGGCAGCAGCTGATAAAGCGGCATGATCGCTCATGCGCAAATCTTGGCGGAACCAGATGATAGTCGGTTGGGTCATGAAATCTCTTTTTGGAATATAGACGTATACGCAGCATGGAAAAACCAGATCAATCTTTGATCGTCATATTGGGCGATCAGCTTTCACCGCATATATCGTCTCTGCGAAGAGCAGACAAAAATCACGATGTGGTTTTTATGGCCGAAGTGATGGCAGAAGCCACTTATGTGCGCCACCACAAAAAGAAATTTGCGTTGGTGTTTTCGGCCATGCGTCACTTTGCCGAAGAGCTGCGGTCAAGTGGTTGGAACGTTGATTATGTGAAGCTGGGAGACGCAGGAAACACGGGTGCATTGAAAAGTGAAATCATCCGCGCCAAGGCTCGCCATAATATTGAAAATGTGGTGACGACTGAAGCGGCAGAATGGCGCTTGCAGCAAGAACTTTCAGTTTTTAATCCGATTGAGGATACGCGCTTCATCTGTTCGCAAGCCTCGTTTCGAGACTGGGCGAAAGACCGCAAACAATTGCGCATGGAATTTTTCTACCGTGACATGCGCCGCGCCACAAAGCTTTTGATGGATGGTGACGAACCGACTGGCGGACGCTGGAATTTTGATGCTGAGAACCGGAAACCAGCAAAAGCTGATTTTTTTACACCGCAACCGCCGCGTTTTGAACCAGACCCAATCACTCAAGACGTGATCACACTGGTGAAGCAACATTTTCCAAATAACTTTGGTGATTTAGAACCTTTTTGGTTTGCGGTGACAGCAGCGCAGGCAGAGCAAGCGCTTGAACATTTTTTGAAATTCAATCTTGCATCATTTGGCGAGACCCAAGACGCGATGGTCGAAGGCCAATATTTTATGCACCACTGTGTGCTAGCACCCTACATCAACATCGGTTTGCTTGATCCCCTTGATGTGTGCCGCAAAGCCGAGGCGTGTTATAAAAATGGGACAGCGCCTATTGAAGCCGTTGAAGGTTTCATCCGCCAGATTATTGGTTGGCGTGAATATATTCGCGGCATCTACCAGCTTAAAATGCCTGACTATGTGAATTCAAATGCGCTTGAAGCAACGCGCCCGTTGCCTGATTTTTATTGGACGGGCGACACGAAAATGAATTGCGTGGCGCAGGTGGTGAAACAAACCAGCCAAGAAGCTTATGCGCACCACATTCAAAGATTGATGATCACCGGCAATTTTGCATTGCTGGCAGGGCTTAAACCGCAAGCCGTGCATGATTGGTATCTAAGTGTTTATGCCGATGCGTTTGAATGGGTGGAACTGCCCAACACGATTGGCATGGCGCTGCACGCAGACGGTGGCTTGCTTGCATCAAAACCCTATGCAGCATCGGGTAACTACATCAATAAAATGTCGAACTATTGTAAGAATTGTTCTTATGATGTGAAGAAGCGAACGGGCGCTGATGCTTGCCCATTCAACGCGCTGTATTGGGATTTCATTGCGCGGCACGAGACAAGGTTTTCAAAAAATCCACGCATGTCTCAGACCTGTTTCACCTACCGCAAATTTGGAGATGCGGAAAAAGCGGCAATTGCGGTGCAGGCGGAACAGTTTTTGGATGGGATGATCAGTTCGGACGCGTATTGACTTTGCGTTTGTCGAGAAGGCGGGTCAACCAATCAGGATCCATTTCTGGAACCGAGGAAAGCAACAGTTCGGTATAAGCCGGGTAGGGCGGGTTCAGCACTTTGGATTTGAGGCCTTGTTGAACAACTTTGCCTTTGTGCATGACCACGATTTCATCTGCAATGGCACGCACCGTAGCGATGTCATGGGTGATGAAAAGATAAGTCACGTTAGTGTCGCGTTGCAACTTCATGAGGAGCTGCAAAATTTCTTCTTGCACAATCTGGTCAAGCGCTGATGTAACCTCGTCGCAGATGATCACATCTGGTTCTGCGGCAAGCGCACGCGCGATGGAGATGCGTTGCTTTTGACCGCCCGACATTTCCGATGGGTAGCGATCAATAAAGCTTTCATCGAGTTCGATTGACTCGAGCAATTCAAGCACTCGCTTATCATTGGCCGCACCTTTGAGGCCCCGGTAAAATTCAACGGGTCGACCAATAATATCGCGCACCGTTTGACGGGGATTGAGAGCCGTGTCGGCCGATTGATAGATCATTTGAATGCGGCGCAGCGTGTCGCGGTCACGGTCTTTGAGTTTGGTCGTCAGTGGCTTACCGTTAAAAGAAATGCTGCCTTTGCTGATCGGCAATAGACCTGTGATAGCGCGGGCCAATGTGGATTTTCCCGAACCAGACTCGCCCACCACGGCTACAGTGCGGCCCCGCGGCACACGTACCGTCACATCATCCAAAACTTTAACCTGATTACCATAGCTGGCATCAACATTTTGAATTTGCAGGACAATATCATCACCCTGCGACTCTGGTTTAACCAGCTTGCGAACCGCCCAAAGGGATTTGGTGTAGTCTTGCTTTGGCTCTTTCAGCATTGCGCGAGTTGGTGCTTCTTCAACCAGATTGCCGTAACGCAACACCATAATCCGGTGCGCCATCTGGGCTACCACGGCAAGATCATGCGTGATGTAAATGGCGGCTGTATTGAACTGTTCAACAATGCTGCGCATTGCGGCCAGCACTTCAACTTGCGTGGTCACGTCCAACGCGGTTGTGGGTTCGTCAAAAATAATCAGGTCAGGACGGCACGACATGGCCATGGCGGTCATGGCGCGTTGCAACTGACCGCCGGAGACCTGGTGCGGATAGCGCGCACCAATGGTGTTTGGGTTTGGGAGTTGCAGACGGCCATAAAGATCACGCGCGTCAGCCTCGGCTTTTTCGCGGCCCATCACATCGTGATTCACAGCGCTTTCGATTGTTTGTTCCAAAATACGGTGCGCCGGGTTAAAACCCGCAGCAGCACTTTGCGCCACATAAGCGATGCGCGATCCCCAGAGCTTGCGTTTTTCTTCACTCGATGCCGCAACCAAATCAATGCCGTCGAAAACAATTGAGCCGCTGGTGATGCGGCAGCCCGGCCGGGCAAAGCCCATGCCTGCAAGTCCTAGTGTAGATTTGCCAGCGCCAGATTCACCGATAAGGCCCAAAACTTCGCCGCGCTTTAATATGAGATCGATACCTTTGACGATGGGATGCCACGCTTCGCCGCGATAGCCATCAATTATAATGCCCTTCATTTCAAGAAGGACCTCGCCTTTGACGCGCTTTGCTTCACTTTTCATCGCGCAATCCACTTGTTTGATAGAGGAACCAATCAACCACAAAGTTTACGGCGACTGTAAGAAGTGCAATTGCTGCGGCTGGGATAAGCGGTTGAATGCGGCCATAAGTAATCAAAGATTTACTTTCGGCCACCATCGATCCCCAATCGGCTGTCGGCGGTTGAATTCCCACGCCTAAGAATGACAAGGCCGCGATGGTGAGAAACACAAAACAAAACCGCAAACCAAACTCAGCAATCAGCGGCGGCAAAATATTTGGAACAACTTCGCGCAAAACAATCCATGCCATGCCCTCACCGCGCAATTTTGCCGCTTCCACATAATCCATAACCACGACATTGAGGGCGGTGTTACGCGCCAAACGAAACACGCGAGTTGAATCGAGAAGGGCTAAAATAAAAATTAAGTTCAGTGGAAAATTACCCATCAATTCTGGCCAAGGATTACTCTTACCAAACACAGCGAGCAACATCAGGGCAAAAATCAAAACTGGAATCGACATCAGCGCATCTACAATGCGGCTGATAATCTGGTCCATCCAACCGCGCGTGAGAGCGGCATAAACCCCAAGTGTGCCGCCGATTGAAAACGAGATCAAAACAGTTAGTAGCGCAATGCCAATCGTGTTGCGCCCGCCATAGAGAACACGCGAATATGTATCCCGACCAATTTGGTCAGTTCCAAACCAGTTAGCCCAAGTGATCGGGCCGTACGCCCCCTTAGTTACAATCTCGCCCTCGCCGAAAGGTGCTAGCCAAGGCGCAAAAAGCGAAGCGAAAGCATAGATCAAAATTACAAACATGCCAAACCACGCGCTGATCGGTGCCGTCTGTAAAAACCGCCATGTATTTTGCGACCACGTGCGGCGGGCTTTGATGTTATGATCGTTAGTTGAAGGCGCGCTCATTTTGGGTGCAAGAGCCTTGGGTTGGTGACAATTGAAATAATGTCGGCCAACAGATTAAGCAGAATATAAGTTGCAGCAAAAATCAATGCGCATGCTTGAACCACGGGCATGTCGCGCGTGGAAACGCTGTCCACCATCAATTGCCCGATGCCGGGATAAACAAACACAACTTCGACCACCACAACGCCGACCACCAGATAGGCGAGGTTAAATGCAATAACAGTGGCAATTGGCGCCCAAGCATTAGGAAGGGCGTGACGAAGGATAACTTGGCGTGGCGTGAGACCTTTGAGCTGCGCCATTTCAATATAGGGGCTTGATAGAAGACTAATCACCGAAGCTCTGGTCATGCGCATCATATGAGCGACGATGACGAGTGTCATGGTGAGGGCCGGAAGTGCCGCTTTGTAAACGTGTGTTAGAAATGGCGTATGGATGTCGACCGTAGAAAGCGGTGAGAACCAATGGAGTTTTGCCGCCAAGAAAAACACCAATACATAAGCCACAAAGAATTCTGGTGAGGCGATGGTGGTCAATGTTACCGCATTCACAATCCGGTCAAACCAACTGTTGCGATATAGTGCAGCTAGCAAACCCAGCGCCAATGCCAATGGCACAGCCACAATTGCGGCCATCGCTGCGAGGAAAAATGTGTTGAATAACCGGGGCGCTATGAGTGCGGTCACCGGGCGGCGGATGGCGCCTGCGAGGCCCGAGTATGAGCTGCCAAAATCCCCATGAAACAGAATATTGGTAATCCACTCAAAAAACCGAACATAAGCGGGGCGGTCTAAACCCAATGCGTGATTAAAATTAGCAACGTTTTCTGGCGTAGCACCTTGACCCAAAATATTTTGTGCATAGCCACCGGGCAAGAATGAGAGCGTCGAAAAAATAATAATCGCGACAGCTAACAGTGTTAGCAATCCGAACCCTAATCTTTGCAATACCGTTTTTAAAACCGGATGCATAACGCTGTGTGTCCCCATGACCCATTCGATTGCGCGCTCTAACGGCGGCTTTGGAAACACTAGCAGAGGGAAGGTGAAGTAACATAGAAAAATTTTGCTGTGCATGTTAATCCGTAAATCCGTCATTCCCGCGAAAGCGGGAAGCCATCACAAAGCAAAAACCTTAACTTGAATGGATTCCCGCCTGCGCGGGAATGACGGGTTTGACTTGGGAATGACGGTTTTAGGAGTGGGATTTTTTGCGGGAATGAAGAGGTGTTTAGGCAGGTATTTCCAACCTAAACTCTTTACGGCGTCATACTCCGCGCAGGCGGAGTATCCATCACAAAGCGAAAATTTTTCTTGTGATGGATTCCCGCCTACGCGGGAATGACGACTATATGGGTATTGCTTTGTTTGATTTGATTGATAATTTGAGATCTATGCGCGAAGAAAAATCTCCGGCAGTTTACATTATGGCCAGCGGTTACAACGGCACTCTCTACATTGGTGTTACCAGTGCATTATGGAACCGCGTTGCGACCCACAAAGATGGTGGGGTTAAAGGGTTCACTAAGGATTATGACGTTAAATACTTGGTCTGGTACGAACATCACCATACGATGGAGTCCGCTATTAAGCGTGAAAAGCAGTTGAAAAAATGGCGTCGCGAATGGAAGTTCAATTTGATCGAAAGTATGAATCCTGAATGGAAAGATTTGCACGATAGTATTGATGTTTTGTCGACCTTGGTTGAGCTGATTGAGGATTAGTTCATTTATTTCATCCGTCATTCCCGCGCAGGCGGGAATCCATTAAGAAGCAAACATCTCGACCTGAATGGATTCCCGCCTGCGC
>JAYVPZ010000347.1:0-5312 GCA_043757105.1 Aestuariivirga sp.
AAATCAACGCAAACGCCAGTGCACCCGCAGACAGCGTGGTTGCATCTTGATGCAAGGTCGGCGCACCCTTCGGAGATGCGCCGCTATTTTTGTTGAAACCGTTCACGAGTATTTATTAAGGCGTGAAGTAAGGAATTGAAGCTGGGTCTTTGCCCCAAGCTGCGGCCAGATATTTTGCACCCATTTTTGCAATACTACCATCTGCCAACATGGCCGTTATAATCTTATCGATTGCTGGGTTGTTGACGTTGCCCTTTGGATAGATCGCACCGTAGGATTCACCCGTTTTATACTGCCCAACAACTTTCGAAGCTCCCTTGGTTGAAAGCTCTTCAGCCAATGTGATCGAAGTATCTGTGATAGCCGCATCGATCTGACCGGCGCGCAAAGCTGCAAACATTGGGCCTTGATCTGGGTAAACCTGCACATCCGTAATGCCAAGCTTGTCAGTTGCAAAAGCAGCACCAGTGGTTGCCTGCTGAACACCAATCTTGGCCTTTTTGATTGTCATATTATCAACTGGAGCATCAGCACGCGTTATCACTGCGATATCTGAACTGAAATAAGGAACAGAAAAATCATGCACTTTCTTGCGGTCGTCGGTGATCGAAATTTCAGACATAGCCATATCATAGCCAGATGATTGGCCGGCGATCAGTGGATCCCATTCCACATTCATGACTTCCAATTTGTCATAGCCGGCACGCCAGGCAATTTCGGCTGCCATGCAATATTCCATTCCGTCCTTAATCGACTCCGGCGTATCACCATTCCACCAAATCGGTGCTGGCAATGAAACCGCCACGGTGAAAACGCCTGCCTTGGCCGGACTCGCGATTGGTAGTGAACCTTTTTCGCCTGTGACTTCACAATTACCAATCATATTGGCAGCTGTTGCTGCTGTCGCCATGGCAAGAATGGCCACCGCGGCAAGTAGTGTTTTCTTCATCATTCTGTTTCTCCCTGAATTTGAATTACATAATTTACACCCGAAATCTGGTTTTAGAGCAAGAGGGATTGCGACTTGTTCCATTTAAATTAAGGCGATAATGAAACACCATGATCCCTGCCCCCTATAAAGTTGTAGCCTTCTACCAGTTTGCACCATTTCCAGATTTTACGGAAAAGCAAATGCCACTTTTGGAATTGTTTCATGCCCATGATATCAAAGGCACTGTGCTGATTGCGGCTGAAGGCATCAACGGGACAATTGCTGGGACACCGGAAAATATCGAAGCAGCGATTTTGGGTATTATAGCTATTACTGGCTTGAATGATTTGGAACCAAAATATTCAGACTCAAAGCAAATGCCATTCCGCCGTACCAAGGTGCGATTAAAAAAAGAGATTGTAACGATTGGTGATGTGCCCGCCAATCCGCTGACCAAGGTTGGGAAATATGTTGAGCCTGAGGAATGGAACGCATTGATTGCCGATCCTGATGTGATCTTGATTGATACGCGAAATTCTTATGAAGTTGGTATAGGCACATTCAAAAATGCGATTGATCCGCATACAGAGAGTTTTGGAGAATTTCCTGCTTATGTGCGCGAGAAGCTAAAGGCTAAACCTGATGCGAAGATTGCGATGTTTTGCACCGGAGGCATTCGCTGCGAAAAGGCTTCGAGCTTCATGATGCATGAGGGATTTGAAAATGTGTTTCACCTGAAAGGTGGCATTCTCAAATATCTCGAAAAAATCCCGCAAGAGAAATCACTGTGGGAAGGATCATGCTTTGTGTTTGATGAGCGCGTGGCCGTGGGGCACGGGCTGGTGCAATCAGAATATTCGCTTTGCCATGGGTGTATGAACCCAGTGTCACCGATGGAGCGCCGCTCACCAAAATATGAAGAAGGTGTAACTTGCCCGTATTGTGCCGACCGCCTTACAGATGAGCAGAAGTCATCAAACCGCCAGCGGCAAATGCAGATGACTTTAGCGAAGAAAAAAGGCCTGAAACACTTAGGGCCTTTTAAGGAGGAAATTTAATGCTGCTTTATGTAACACTAGGTTCAAATGATATTTTGCGGTCGCAAAAATTCTATGATGCCGCGCTGGCGCCACTGGGCATGCATCGCAGTTATACCGCAGAAGACGAGGTTGGTTATGGCGCGATGAACCGCAGCCCTAATGACCGCGAGAATGTTTTATGGATCGGTCGCCCCTATTTGAAGCTGCCCGCGAATTGGGGCAATGGTTCAATGATCGCGCTGGCGGCAAGCACGCGCAAAATCGTTGATGATTTTTATGCTGCAGCTTTGGCTAATGGAGGAACAGATGAAGGCGAGCCAGGGCTTCGGCCATATCATGCGACCTTCTACGCCTGCTATGTGCGCGACCCCGATGGGAATAAGTTGAGCGCGGTGTGTGAAGCGTCCGATTAACATCTTGTCGAATAAATCGTCTTCAAGACCAAACACCAATTTGAGTTCATGCAATTCCGATAAAATATTCTATTCAGATTATTGGGTTATATTAGAGTGAAGAAGGCAATGAAATTTTTCCAGCCAACAAAGCATCGAGTGCTGCTTTCGTTGCGGCATCAACTGGTTTCTTGTTCGCGGCTGAGTTCAGTGCAGATTGCGCAATCACATCAGCGGCGGCCGCAGCTAATTGGTATTTAACTAGATCAGCCGCGGCAGCATCTGCCAACTGTTGTGTTGTTGTAGCACTTGCGGTTGCAGCATCGAGCGCATTTTGAGCATCTGTCACAGCTTGTTGCTGGACTGTCGTATCACCTGTCGCCGCGGCAAGTGCATCTTGAGCAGCCTGAAGTGTCGCTTGCGCGTCTGTCACATCTTTTGCAGCTGCAGCATTATTTTGCACTGCCGTTGCGGCGGCTGCCTGCGCATCCGCTAATTTTGAATCGGCCGTCTTAGCCGCTTCATTTGATAAAAAATATTCTTTGATCTTACCAATTCGAGAATTTGGCGAAGCGTGAGCAAATGCTTGGGACGATGCATGCGCTGCATTCAAGGCACCAAGCTTGCTCGCTAATTTTCCAGAGTTCGACTTTGGTGCATTGCTTGCAATTTTACTTTTGCCCACTTCGCTGCTTTTTGCCGCAGCTTTCGAAGGCGAATTATCGGTTGTTTTTGAACTAGCGTTTGAACCAGCATTCCCTTTGTTGCTGCTATTACCGCTGTTTCCATTTCCGTTGCTGTTGCCGCCGTTTCCATTTCCGTTATTCGCAGCGAATGCTTCCGATAAACCAACTCCATAGGGTCCAATGGCCAATAACGTCGTGATTGAAACAATACCAAATAGAGCTGCTGATCTAAAAACTTTTGACGCAATGGCCATGACACTAACTCCCCGAATCACAATTAATTAATTGACGCGATAACTAAGCATCGCTGACAAATCATGACGAACAGGAGTTTAGAAATGCTTGCTTATTTGGTAAGTAATTTATCCAAATTTTAACTTTCAACCAGTCCACCCCAAACCAGCCGCGATGCAGTTCATCGTCATCAGCAATGACATGTTCATCGCCTCGGTTGCTTTATCACCGCGTGTTTGTTTCAAAAGTTCTACTTGCCACTCGTTCGCTTGATCGACCATGGGGCGCACGCGGTCGAAGCGGCGTCTGAACCCGTGAAAGCGTTCGCAGAGTCCTTTGTCACCTGAGAGTTCCAAAATAACTTTCGAAGTACGTTTATGCTCGTGTTTAATCAAAGCGAAAAGTCGTTCAGAATCCGTGCGATTGGGAACAAGGCCCGCGTATTTTTCGGCAACGTTTATATCTGCTAGGAACAATGATTTTTCAACTTCATCGATGGCGAGACGGAAACCCGGGGATTTTATGAACATTTCGCGTAGCAGTTTGAGGCCGCCTGCGCCGCTGGCTGTCAGATAGTCGTCGAGTGCATAACCAAGGCCATACCAGCCTGTGAGCAAATGACGATTTTGACTCCATGCGAACACCCATGGAATTGCGCGCAGATCAGAAAGACCTTTTGCTCCAAAACGCCGAGAGGGACGCGAACCGATTTTGAGAAGTGCTAGTTCTTCGACGGGTGATGAGCTTTGGAAATAGTTGATCAAAGCTGGGTCAAGCGCCAGTTTTTGGTAGGCTTTGAATGAAAGTTGCGCGATGTTTTCAACTGCGGCTTGGTGCTGCGGATTAAAGCGTTGCTCGCCTTCTTCAGTCGATTTTAACGTGTGCAACAAAACGGCCGAAGTCAACGTTTCGAGATTGATCAGAGCAGTTCCGCGATTGGCGAACTTGGAGGACACGACCTCGCCTTGTTCAGTCACGCGCATTTTGCCGCCGACTGAGCCGGATGGTTGAGCGGCAATGGCCCTGCCCGCTGGTGCGCCGCCTCGGCTTACTGATCCGCCACGGCCATGGAAAAAGCTGATGTTCACGCCAGCAGTTTTTCCGGCACGGATCAAACGGCGCTGGGCTTCAAAGAGTTCGAAGTTAGCGGTGAAAAAGCCACCATCTTTATTCGAGTCTGAATAGCCCAACATAATTTCTTGAGTGCCGCCATTTGCGGCCACTGAGGCGCGAACGATTGGATTGGCTAAGAGGCTTTCCATAATGGCAGGGCCTGCCCGCAAATCTTCGATGGTTTCGAACAGCGGCACGACACGGATGCGGCAGGATTCATGCGATGATGGATCGCTGAAGAGGCCACAATATTTTGCCAAGAGATAAAGGCCCAGCACATCATCTGCACTTTGGGTCATTGACAAAATGAAAGTGCCGATGGCTTTGGGATCTGGGCCGTCGAGGGTTTCACGTATCAAATGCAAAAGACCTAAGAATTCTTGTGCTTCTTCTGACACATCGCGGAACTGAGGAACAAAACCCATGGGTTTTGAAAGTTCGTCGCCAATCCATTTCGTCCATTCGGCAGAATGAATTTCTGGCGCATCAGATTTCGCCAGAGGGTTCATTTTGCGCCAAAGTTCAGTGATGACTCGGTTTATAACGGTCGTATTTTGGCGAATGTCGAGGCACGCCGTGCGGAAACCGAAGACCTCTGCTTCCCAACGCACAGGGCGTACTAAGGTGGTGGCCAAGCTTGGCGCTTTTATTTCGGAGAGTGCGCCCTCGGCGAAGTGTAGCAAGCCAATTAACTCGTCTACATTGGCAAAGGCTTTTGCGTTAGAGGCTGCGTAAGTTGCCTTTAACCTCGTCCTCAGCGCACTGAAGAATTGGCGAAAAGGTTCGGTTGGATTGCGCGTTGTGATTCGATCAGTGCCGGTTGCCAGTTTCAATTGCTTGGTCAGCTCGGCAGAAAAACTTTCCGGAATTGGCATTTCGTAAGAACTGACAGAAATAAATTCGGCCAATTCTTTCA
>JAYVPZ010000348.1:0-5295 GCA_043757105.1 Aestuariivirga sp.
CCCGCAAAACACAACGTCAATATCGCTTGCAAAACGCAAACCAGCGTCCATCACACAATCGCACGTCAAAACAACAATTGATCAGAGGTTCCCTAGATAGAAATTCGTTAGACGACAGCATTTGAGCATACCATTGCCCACCAACAAACATAAAGTCGCTTCCGAAGCTCTCATTGAGGGAATAAATCAACACTAACGCCAATGGCAAAATACCATTTGCTACGAGTAACAATGACGCGGGAGCCAGCAAGCCAATGATTTGTGCTCTCTTGATCGTGCACTTACGCGAGAAGAGTCTTTTGTTTGAATGTTTGTGAGTCAAACATGCGAGTTTCCATCCAATAATTTTGCGACGGACTGTTTCCAACCTGCATATTTAGTTTCTCGCTGTTCGGCTTCCATCTTCGGCACGAAGCGTCGATCGCGCTTCCAGCTTTTTGAAAATTTCTCTGGTGGCGGTAAAAAACCCTTTTGCAGGCCCGCCAAATAGGCCGCACCCAAAACAGTAGTCTCTAAATATCTTGGTCTATCAACCGGCACATTCAAAATATCAGCGAGATTCTGCATCATCCAGTCAGACTCTGTCATGCCGCCATCTACACGCAAAACAGTTTGCCCTGTGCTGCCCCAATCTTTTTTCATGGCATCAAGTAAATCGCGTGTCTGATAACACACTGCCTCTAAAGCTGCCCTCGCCAATTCTTTGTTGGTCGTGGCGCGCGTTAATCCAAACAACGCGCCGCGCACATTCGCATTCCAATAAGGCGCACCCAGCCCAACAAAGGCGGGCACCAGATAAACCTGTTGCTGCTGATCAGCGGATGCGGCCAAGGCACTCGTTTCTTTCGCAGTTTTTATAACCTTAATGCCATCGCGCAGCCATTGCACAGCTGCACCCGCGATGAAGATAGCACCTTCAAGCGCATAGGTTCGCTTGCCGCCTAACTGATAAGCGATTGTGGTGAGCAGGCGGTTTTGCGATGGCACAGCCACATCGCCCGTGTTGAGTAAGGCAAAACAACCTGTGCCATAAGTTGATTTCATCATACCAGGCTCAAAGCAGGCCTGGCCAATAGCGGCGGCGTGCTGATCGCCCGCAACCCCGGTGATGGGGATCCCTGCGCCAAATAATTTCTTTTCACATGCCCCAAAGTCATCAGCGCAATCTTTTATCTGAGGCAAGATTGATCGCGGAACATTTAATAGCCCGAGCAGTTCATCGTCCCATTGGCCGGTATGTATGTTGAATAGTAGGGTTCGCGAGGCGTTGGTTGCGTCCGTGGCATGAACCTTGCCACCCGTCAGCCGCCAGATCAAAAAACTATCAATGGTGCCAAAACACAGTTCACCGTTTTCGGCACGCGCACGTGCGCCTTTAACGTTGTCGAGAAGCCACGCAATTTTTGTTCCGGAAAAATAGGGATCAAGCAACAATCCGGTTTTGGCGGTAAAAAGCGCTTCGTGGCCTTTGGCTTTCAATGTTTGGCAAATTTCCGCCGTGCGTCGGTCTTGCCAAACGATGGCTTTATGAATCGGCTTGCCCGTTTCCCGATCCCAGATCACAGTTGTTTCGCGCTGATTGGTGATACCAATGCATTTAATGTCTGAGATTTTTGCTCGCGATTTCTTGATCGCAGTTTTCACGGTAGTCACTACCGCTTTCCAAATCTCTTCAGGATCATGTTCTACCCAGCCTGAAGCAGGATAGAACTGCTTGAATTCTTTTTGCGCTGAAGCTTTCGGCTTGAGGTTTTTGTCAAATAGAATTGCTCGAGTTGATGTGGTGCCTTCATCAATCGCCAGAATATACTGAAGTTTTCTAGGCATTTTCCGACGCATTTGCTGCCCCCATGAAATCTTTCAAAGCTTTTTGCTCCTCAGCATTTAAATGCAATCCAAGTTTTGATCGGCGCCACAAAATATCAGCAGCTGTGGTTGCCCACTCATGGTTACAAAGATATTCAACCTCGCGCTCGCTGAGTGGGCCAAACTGCCGTCCCAGATCAGCATTGGACCGCGCATTGTCCAGAACCACGTCCATTTGCGTGCCATAAGCTTTGAACATTCGCACCACATTTTCAGGGCTTAGGAACGAATAGTTTTGTAGCTGTTCGGCAATGTATTGAACAACATCTTGAACCCCTAAGTCTCCGCCGGGTAGATGAGCATTTCGGGTCCACGGTGCCTTAGCATTCGGAAAGAAAGCACCCAGCTTCTCCAACGCATGCTCTGCCAGTTTGCGCGATGTGGTGATTTTTCCTCCAAATACCGAAAGCATCGGTGCCTGACCATCGGGCTGGTCAAGTTTCAACACATAATCCCGCGTGGCTTCTTGTGCTTTGCTGGCACCATCATCATAGAGCGGTCTGATGCCGGAATAACTCCAACGGAGCATATCACGGGTCACCGGTTTCTTGAAATATTCACTCACTGAGGTCAGAAGATATTCAATTTCCGTCGGGGTGATCTCCGGCTTGCCGGGTTCGCCGTGGTGGTCTTCATCGGTTGTGCCAATTAAAGTGAAATTATATTCATATGGAATGGCAAAGCAAATGCGGCCATCGGCATTTTGAAAAATATAACAGCGGTCATGATCGTAAAGCTTGTCTACCACAATGTGACTGCCCTTAACTTGGCGAATTTTGTCGGGGTCGTTGCGCCCAATCACTTTAACAAGAACATCGCTCACCCAAGGTCCCGCAGCATTAACCAAAACTTTAGCTTGAATCGTTTCAATGGCACCATCCTCGTTTTTAATCTGCAACTTCCAACCGCCGTCCGCACGGCGTGCCGATAGTACTGTTGTCTTCGTGCGAATGATTGCGCCAAACTTGGCTGCATCTTGAGCGTTCAATACCACCAAGCGCGAATCTTCAACCCAGCAATCGGAATACTCAAATGCTTGGGTAAATTTTTCCTTCAGGGGCTTGCCGACAACGTCAATGGTTAGATCGACACTTCGCGTTGCCGGAAGAAATTTTCGCCCTCCCAAATGATCATAGATGAACAGACCCAGACGGATGAGCCAGCGCGGACGCAGACCTTTGTGGTGCGGTAAAACAAACCGTAATGGCCAGATAATATGTGGCGCAGATTTCAACAATACTTCGCGCTCAATCAAGGCCTCGCGTACCAGACGAAATTTATAAAATTCAAGATAGCGAAGTCCGCCGTGAATAAGCTTTGTCGACGCAGATGATGTGCCAGACGCCAAATCATTCATCTCGGCCAGAAAAACCTTAAGGCCTCGGCCTGCGGCGTCTCTGGCAATGCTGCATCCGTTAATACCGCCGCCAATAATGAAAAGATCATAAGTCATTTATCCGTACCCGTCGTTGCATTTTGATCAAGTGGAAAATCGACAACCGCAATTTGTACGCCTTCGTTCTTACATAATTCAACGACGGATAAGGGTAGGGGGAGATCCGTCACAAATACATCAATTTGTGAAAGATGGCCGATGCGCACCGGGGCTGAACTCGAAAATTTCATGTTGTCGGATACGAAAATTACGCTTCTGGAATTTTGCATGATTGCTTGCGCGGCGCGCACCTCACGGTAATCGAAATCGAGCAGCGCCCAGTCGTCGTCAATCGCTGAAACGCCCATGACAGAACGGTCTACTTTAAATGTAGAAATCATGTCGATGGCTTGCTCGCTAGGGATGCCGCCATCAGATTTTCGTACCATCCCACCAACAATCACAACATCAATGCGCGGGTGATGCATCAGAATGGTGGCGACGTGAATGTTGTTGGTAATAACGAGCAGGCCCTCGTGTTGCACCAACGCACGCGCCACTTCTTCAGTCGTTGTTCCGATATTGATAAACAGTGAGCAATTATTTGGATTGAGCCCGGCAGCAAGCAGACCAATGGACTGTTTTTCTGTGGTCGCCAATTGGCGGCGCGAGTCATAAGCCATATTTTGCACGCACGATGATAGCATGGTGCCACCATGCGTGCGCGCCAGCAGGTGCTCATTGCAAAGCTCGTTCAAATCCTTTCGGATCGTTTGTGGTGTAACGTCAAAGCGCAGCGCCAAATCATCAACCAGCACACGGCCGGATTGATGTGCCGGGGCAAGAATTTGCGTCTGGCGCGGGGTTAGAACAAGCATCTCAAATCACTCAGGCGCGTGTTTCAAAAGGGCATTGAAACATTTTTCAGCAGTCGCAAGTGAAACTACCGACAGATTCATACATATTCACTTTTCTTCGTTTTACCGAAAAATGCAACGATTATTCTTCATTGTAGTGCACAATGCTTTCGATAAGTTTCTTAATGACGTTCGTATTGTTTCGATTCATCCTTTGATTGGCTCTTGAAACAAGGGCGTGGAAATACCTTAATGGAGGATCACCAAAGAAACTGAAACTTATGGCAACAGCTGCGGTCGCGTTGTTTGTGCTCGTCAACATGGCCAACCACCTGGAGGCGGCATTTGTCAACACGATGCGCGCCATCGCAGCCGGTGAAATTATCGTTGCACCAAATAGCCTTCGCACCGATGATCAAACCAGCCTCCAACCTTTAACTCCAGCGCCGGTCTAAAGGCGCAGGTGTGGGCATGCGCAACAAAAGTTTTCAAGATGCGGCAATCGTTTAAATCGACGTGAGGCACTGGATGTTATGGGTTCGAAGAAATTTTTTCGCGCGCATTTCAGATCTGGCTTTGCATGACCCGGGTACCATCGCAGATGAATTTTTTGAAGCGGCATAGGTTAAAATCGAGAATGCTATTCACTTTATCTTTCACCCACGGGTACATTAAAACTCCAAAAATAAATTATTGGTGCTTAACCCCACCACGGCTGGAAAGCAGAAAGCCTGTAATCAGTCCACCCAAAAGAATCGCGGCAATGGTGGGGCGACTACCACTTCGCAGTTGTTCTTCCACAGTCTGTAAACCTTGTCTTGCTATTACTTCTGCATCGGGTTGCAAGTTATCGATGAAGGAATCCACTGCCGTCACACCCGTATTGAGGTTGCGCGAATATCCTTGTTTAAACAGACCCAACACCCATTGCCGTGTTTCACCTTCGGCTCCAATTGAACTTTCTGGCGAACTCCGCGAATTAGCATAATCTGCTGCCCGTTGCACCGGAGGGGCATGCTGTTGCTGTGCCGACTGGGGGCGTTCGACCTTTTTATATAATTGAGGAACCCTAAAGGGCTGATATGCATGCATCTCGGCAATTCTGCTTTGAGCCAGGTAGATAGCGATAATCGTCATCACGCCAAATGCACCGGCTGTAACAGCCATTGCGCCCAAATCCCCCAAATACAAACTAAG
>JAYVPZ010000349.1:0-5236 GCA_043757105.1 Aestuariivirga sp.
GTGAGTCTAGCTATTTTGCGCCAGCAAAATGTTAGCGCTTTGTCTGGAATCCCGCTTTGCTACTCAACATGTTGAACCAAAGCGGGATTCCGTGTCGCGGGCAAACCTTTCGCGGAAAAACGCGAAAGGCAAGGCCCTTGCACGGAATGACGGACTTCTACTGCTATGTTTTGAGACCCAGTTGTACCTAACATTTTAGTTTAGGGAACTAACCAAGTTGAAACCTTTCAATCACGACACGATGAAATAATTTTTGGATTAATATCGCACCAATTGCCCCTTTGTCCTGACCATGCCCCAGTTCAAATGCCATCAGCTTTGCTTGAACAATCTCAGGAAAAGTGTCTTCGTTTTTTAGACTGCCCACGGAATAAAAAAGACTCAACATTGCGTTGTCACCACCCACTATATAGTCTGGGGTCTTGTGCGAATTTAGATCAACTATTTTCCGCGAAATGGCTTGTCCATTTTGATTGGAAATCGATGTAAAAAAATCCGTAAGAATTTTGCCCTTGGTTTCAGTTGAAAACCCATCGTCAAATGTATTGATGACAGTTGAGCCGAGCGACATCATATAGCCTAACACGAATTCATCTTGCCAAAATCCCACCGGAATGCCGTAAAGATGTTGAATAGTTCCAATCAATGGTCTAGCGGCGTTAACTGCCGCATTTGTTGCATTACGTCTTTTTGTGCCAAACAAATCCATACAATAGTAATTGCCCAATTTATCAAGTAATTCAAGCAATCATGCCGGTATTGCACCCGAGCATTCCCAATTTCGCCATCAAAAAAAGGCCAGTCTCTCAACTGGCCTTCTTCAATCCAATATCTAAAACCCTTATGCCTTAGCAGCATCCTCAGCCGCTTTCTGATCCACCTTCGCGCGTGGGGCTTTGCCGGCAACCAATTCCTTGGCTTGGGTGACCCAATCTTCGCGCTTTGATTTGCCTTTGAGGCCGAGTTTTTCGTCGAGGGCGAAAATGGCTTCGTCGCTCATGTCTGCGATTTGGTTCAAGGATGTGATGCCTTCGGCGATCAATTGATCCTTGATCTTTGGGCCGACGCCCGCGATCAACGATACATCATCCATCGCAACCGGAGCTAAATCCTTCACTTCAGCTGGCGAAGACTTTGGCAAAACCGAACCTGCAAACTTGGTCAGCTTTTCAGTGATACGCGCGCGCTTGCCTGTGAGACCCTTGAGGTAATACAGCTTTGCACGACGCACCTTACCACGGCGGATCACCTTGATTGAATCAATCATCGGCGAATAAACCGGGAAAATACGCTCCACACCTTCGCCATATGACATTTTGCGAACGGTGAAATTCTCGTTGATGCCGCCGCCGGAGCGACCGATCACCAAACCTTCATAGGCTTGGATGCGGCTGCGTTCGCCTTCCACAACCTTTACATTTACAATCACCGTGTCGCCGGGAGCGAAATCGGGAACTTGGCGCTTGGCAGAAACGATGGCCATTTGCTCTTTTTCAAGCTGCGCAATGATATTCATGATACTAAGTCCTACTCTTTTTAGCCTATTTTCGAAGTTGGGGGCCTTTAGCCTGTAAATTTGGATAAATCAACCTTTGGGCTTGATATATTTGTTCCAGAGGTCGGGACGTCGATTTTTCGTTAATTCTTCACGTTTTTCGCGTTTCCATGCGGCGATTTTAGCATGATCGCCTGATTGCAGAAGGTCGGGCGTATCCAGTCCTTCCCAGATTCTGGGCTTGGTATAATGCGGGTGTTCCAGCAGCCCATCTTCAAAACTTTCCTCAGCATGAGATTGGTCATGACCCATCACACCGGGCAGCAGGCGGATCACTGCGTCGAGCAAGGCAAGCGCTGCGGGCTCACCGCCGGAGAGGATATAATCGCCAATCGAGATTTCTTGCAGTTGACGGTTTTCAATCACCCGCTCGTCAATGCCCTCAAAGCGCCCACAGATAATCATGCAGCCTTCTCTTGATGCCAATTGCCGCACGAAGTTTTGGGTCAAAGGCTGACCGCGCGGGCTCATGAGCAGGCGCGGACCTTTATGTGGCGTGGCATCAATGGCGCGGGCCAGAATATCAGGCTTAATCACCATGCCTGCGCCGCCACCAGCAGGATGGTCATCCACGGTGCGATGTTTGTCAGTTGTGAAACTTCTGATGTCATGGGCGGCATAAGACCATTTATTGTCAGCCAGCGCCTTGCCCGCAAGCGATTGGCCAAGCGTGCCCGGAAACATGTCAGGGAAAAGCGTGAGGATTTGGGCGTTAAACATCGTCGCGCTTGCCCTCTTCCAAATAGTCCTCAGGCAAATCGACTATCACTCTTTCGGTGGTGGCAGAGGTGATGAATTTTTTAGTGTAGGGAATGAGCACCGTCTCACTTCGCCCTTCCACCTTCACATCCATCAAATCGCCCGCACCAAAATTTTCAAACCCCACAATCACACCCAGCAACACATCATTTGCTCCGTACACGGAGGTTCCGATGAGGTCGTGCATATAGAGTTCATCGCCAGAAGTTTTCGGCAATTGCGCGCGATTGATAAAAAGCTCAGTGCCTTTCAAGGCCTCGGGACGATTACGATCAACCACGTTTTTGAGCGTTACAATAAAATCAGTTGTCGCGGGTTTCAGTTTGGTGATTTCGAATATCTCGCCCGTGGGCGATTGTAGCGGGCCGTAAGAGGCAACCGCTTTGGGATCAGCGGTGAAGCTTTTTAATTTCACTTCACCGCGAATACCATGTGCCCCAACAATGACGCCGACAAGGATATCCTTCATGTCCTCTCTCGTTTCTTTAACGGGAGAGGAAGGGACCCATCGCTTTTTGCGATGGGGAGGTGAGGGACTATGCACTCGGAATTTGACGTCCCCTCACCTATCCCAAATCGCTTGAGCGATTTAGGCCCCTTTCCTCTCCCGTTAGAGAAACGGGAGAGGACGTGAAGGGTGCCATTCATTCAATCAAGCAGCTGGTGCTTCAGCAGGCGCAGCAGCGGCGGCCTTTGCAGCTTCGGCTTCAGCAATGGCAGCAGCTTTTGCGGCTTCAATTGCGGCGGCTTCGGCAGCCTTTGCAGCTTCAGCAGCGGCGGCAACTTTAGCCACAGCATCAGCAGCCAGCTTTTCACGCTCCATGCGCTTCTTGCCGGGAAGGGCCTTGTTTGGATTGTTGCGCACCGGGCGCTTGGCAACACCTGCTTTATCGAGGAAGCGCAGAACACGGTCTGTTGGTTGAGCACCCTTTTTCATCCACTCGGCAGCTTTGGCACCATCAAGCTTCACACGGTCTGGCGCATCCTTGGCCAGCATTGGATTGAACGCACCAATGATGTCGATGAACTTACCATCACGTGGGCTGGTCGCAGCAGCAACCACGATGTGATAATAAGGACGCTTCTTAGAGCCTGCACGGGCAAGGCGGATTTTAACTGACATATTTTAGTTCTCCTATTTGATTACGATTAAAACTATTTCTTCTTCCCAAAACCGGGGAGTCCTTTGAAGGTATTGCCACCAAGACCGGGCAGTGAGCCAAGGCCTGGTAATTGAGCGCCACCCAAACCGGGCAAGCTTGGGCGAGCGGGTATGCCGCCACTGTCCATCATGTCGCGAAGTTCGGGCGGCAATGAATTAGGATCCATGCCCGCAAGCTCGGCCTGCATCTTTTCCATTTCGGCCGCATCAGGGGCCGCTTGGCCGCCCATCAACTTGCCAAGCATGCCTTTGCCTTGGCCCATTTGCTTCATCATATCTGCCATCTGCAGATGCATTTTCAGCAGCTTGTTTATTTCTTCAACCTTGGTGCCTGAACCCGCGGCCACGCGCTTTTTGCGCTTACCATCCAAAATTTTTGGATTGCGGCGTTCAGCCTTGGTCATTGAGCCAATAATGGCGAGCTGTTGGTTGAACACTTTTTTCTGAAGGTCCATGCCTTCAATTTGTTTCTTCATCTTGCCCATGCCGGGGAGCATGTTCATCACACCGCCCATGCCACCAAGCTTTTCAATCTGGCGCAGCTGATCCGCCAGATCATTCAGATCAAATGCGCCCTTGCGCATACGCTCTGCAATTTTCTTGGCCTTGTCATGATCAATATCAAGGGCCGCGCGTTCAACCAGCGAAACCACATCGCCCATGCCGAGGATGCGGCCAGCAATCCGGTCGGGGTGGAAATCTTCGAGGCCGTCCAACTTTTCGCCTGTGCCCATCAGCTTGATGGGCTTGCCCGTGACAGCCCGCATGGAAAGGGCAGCACCGCCGCGCCCATCGCCATCAATACGCGTCAGCACAATGCCGGTGATGCCAATTTTTTCGTCGAATGAACGCGCCAAATTCACAGCGTCTTGACCCGTCAATGCATCGACAACCAAAAGTGTTTCTTTAGGCTTGGCAATATCGCGCACCATGGCGGCTTCGGCCAAAAGTTCTTCATCAATATGAAGGCGGCCTGCGGTGTCCAGCAACACCACATCATAAGCACCTTTACGGGCCTCAGACATCGCACGCTTGGCGATTTGAATGGGCGTCTCGCCTTTGACAATCAGAAGTGTGTCGACCTTCACCTGTTGGCCGAGAATAGCCAGCTGTTCTTGCGCAGCCGGGCGGCGCGTATCGAGCGATGCCATTAATACTTTGCGCTTTTCGCGCTCCGTCAATCGCTTGGCGATTTTGGCCGTGGTTGTGGTTTTGCCGGAACCTTGAAGGCCCACCATCAAAATGGCCACAGGTGGGCTGGCGCGTAAATTCAGTGCCGATTGGTCAGACCCCAGTGTTTCCACCAGCGTGTCGTGCACAATCTTGACCACCATCTGGCCGGGCTTGATCGATTTGACGACATCTTGACCGACCGCGCGTTCCCGCACTTTTTCGGTAAAGGTTTTGACCACTTCTAAAGCAACATCAGCCTCAAGCAGAGCGCGGCGCACTTCGCGCATCGCCACATCCACATCCTCAGCCGAAAGCGCACCGCGTCCGGTGATCTTATCAAATATGCCGCTGAGGCGATCGCTTAAAGTTTCAAACATTTATAACTCATCTAACTTTCTACCCTTCTCCCCTTGAGGGAGAAGGTGGCGCTCTTGCGACGGATGAGGGGGCTGTTGGCAATTGTACTCGCGGCACCAACCCCTCATCCGCCCTTCGGGCACCTTCTCCCTCAAGGGGAGAAGGGTGTAATTTCGTGTCCAAACGCCCATCCCAAACGAAAAACCACCCGGAAGCGAAACTCGCTGCCG
>JAYVPZ010000350.1:0-56364 GCA_043757105.1 Aestuariivirga sp.
CTAACGCGCACCGTTCAAACCGGATTTGAGCCAGACACGGGTAAGCCAATTTTCGAAAAAGAAGATATGGATTTGCAAACGCTTCCCTACATTGTCGTCATCATCGACGAAATGGCCGATCTTATGATGGTTGCGGGAAAAGACATTGAAGGTGCGGTCCAGCGCCTAGCGCAGATGGCCCGTGCTGCAGGTATTCACGTTGTGATGGCAACGCAGCGTCCATCAGTTGACGTGATCACTGGCACCATTAAAGCCAACTTCCCAACCCGCATTTCATTCCAAGTGACATCAAAAATCGATAGCCGCACCATTTTAGGTGAGCAAGGTGCTGAACAACTTCTTGGTCAAGGCGATATGCTCTATATGGCAGGTGGCGGGCGCATTTCTCGTCTTCATGCACCATTTGTGACCGATAGCGAAGTTGAAGAAATCGTCAATCATTTAAAAGCCCAAGGCCAACCAGAATATGTTGAGGCCGTGACCGAAGAAGTCGACGAAGACGATATGGGCGGCGAGGGCGGCGGCATGGCAGGTGCAAATGGTGGTTCGGGTGATGAACTTTATGATCAAGCCGTGGCGGTGGTCTTGCGTGACAAGAAGGTTTCAACCAGTTATGTGCAGCGGCGATTGCAAGTGGGCTATAACAAAGCGGCCAGCCTGATCGAGCGTATGGAAAAAGAAGGCTTGATTTCTCAGGCTAATGCCACAGGAAAGCGTGAGATTCTGGTTCCGGGGGATAGTGCACGCCTTTAGGCACAATCGCGCCGCAATATGGCCCGCTTGTGCGGCTAACAGATGTTGAACTATAGCAATTGAACATGTTTCATGAGATTCGAAAGTTGAAAATGACAAGAATTTTAAAATTGATCAGCTCGGTTCTGATCATCATTGGGTCACTAGCGATTATGCCTTTCGCACAGGCGGCTCAAAAATATCCAAGCATCAGCCTCACTGCAAGCCAGAAACAGTCATTGCAAAAGATCAATGCGTTCCTAAACAGCTATCAAACAATGAAAAGTGATTTCACACAGATCAGCTCAAAGGGTCAGATGGCGCAGGGCGTTTTGTTGATCAATAAACCCGGTAAATTGCGCTTTGAATATGCCGCTCCAAATCCAATGCTCATCGTGTCTGACGGGAGATGGCTGACCATTAAAAATCGCGTCAAGGAAAAGGGCGACCAGTTCCCACTTTCGGCAACACCTCTGCGTTTGGTAGTTTCGCCTCAAATTGATTTGGCCGCAGAAACTGACGTGATTGGCTATGACAGCAAAGATGGAATCACCAGCATTTCTTTGGCTGATCGCAAAAGCTCCATGGGCGGTTATATTATCTTGGTGTTCGACGAACAACGCAATCAGTTGCAGCAATGGGTTATTGTCGACGGCAAAAATCGACGTACAACAGTTCAATTGGCCAACATCGAAATTGGTGGCAAATTTGATCCAAAACTATTCATCGGTAAAATTGATCGGCCGGAAGGCAAATCCAATTAATAAAAAATAAAAATCTTGCTCCAATTTATAGCCCGTGTCATTTGTTTGACATGGGCTTTTCACTTGCAACTTGGAACATAAACTCTGTCCGATTACGGATTGGTTTGGTTCAACGACTTTTAACTGAAACGCAACCTGATATTCTTTGCCTCCAAGAAACCAAATGCCCGCAGGGTCAATTTCCCTCAGGCCCACTCAATGACCTAGGCTACAAATATATCGCTGAATTAGGCCAAAAGGGCTATCACGGCGTGGCCATTGTTTCGCGCATTCCTTTTAACACCCAGCATTCACGCGATTTCTGCAATAAGGGCGATAGTCGTCATGTGAGTGTTCGCTTCGAGGGCGAAAAACCGTTTCTGCTGCATAATCTATACGTGCCTGCTGGAGGCGATGAAGCAGACCCCGAAATAAATGAGAAATTTGCCCATAAGTTGGCTTTCATTGATGAGATGGAAGAGTGGTCAAAGGCTGATGCGATGCCAAAAGGTTATGGCGCCATTGTGGTTGGAGATCTTAATGTCGCTCCGCTTGAAAACGATGTTTGGTCGCACCGTGAGCTGGTAAAAGTCGTTAGCCATACGCCGATTGAAGTTGAAGGTTTTGGCCGCATTCAACAGGCCGGTGGTTGGCAGGATGTGATGCGCAATCATGTGCCTGCATCAAAAAAACTTTATACATGGTGGAGCTACCGCGCCAGAGATTGGAACATAGCTGATCGCGGTCGAAGGTTAGATCATGTTTGGGCCACTAAGGATATTTCGGACAGCTGCACAAGTATTGAAGTCTTGCGCCATGTGCGCGGTTGGCCGCAACCTTCAGACCACGTTCCGGTGTTGGCGAAATTTGATTTCAATATCGCTTAAAGATCGGAAAATTTGCGGGCCTTGTTCATCAGCACTCGAACCGCTTCAAATTCACGAACTGACCCGACTAACTTTTCAGACAAATTGTGCAATACGACGCGGCCAAACTCAGGGTACTCTTTGGCAACCCTCAAGAATAATTCATGACTGATCCGCGCGGTTGAAACCAAATCCAAGGCCTTAGCCGTTAGTGTGCTGGGATTGCCGCCGATCATCGCAATTTCGCCCAATAACGAGCCGGGTTCAGCGCGACCGATGCTATGTGCTGATTGGCGTAAATCGACACTTCCGTTGAGAACAAAAAAAGCCGCGCGGGCTTTTTTGCCCTCAGTCAAAATCTCTTCGCCAACTGAAAACTCTTGGCGTTCGGCGGCAAACGCCATGATCTGCAAAGGCACAGATTCGCATTCCCGAAAGATTGGAATTTGGCGTAATGTCTCTGCGTCAGCCCGAACACTCATGCCCGATTTTGCCCCTTTAGCGAATCAGGCATTCCTTTGACTGCGATTAAGCTGTGAAATCAAGGGATCAGCTTATAGCCGCCACCTTCTGTCACCAAGATTTCAGCATGAGATGGATCACGTTCAATCTTCTGGCGCAGACGGTAAATATGAGTTTCGAGTGTGTGCGTGGAAACCCCAGCATTATAACCCCAAACATCAGCCAACAATGTTTCGCGGCTCATGCTTTGTTCGCCTGACCGATAAAGGAACTTGATAATCGACGTTTCCTTTTCCGTCAGTCTCACTTTCTTGTTGTCATCACGTATCAACACTTTGCTGGCGGGCTTGAAAGTATAAGGCCCAATTTGGAAAACCGCATCTTCGCTATGTTCATGCTGGCGCAAATGTGAGCGGATGCGTGCCAACAAAACCGCAAAGCGGAAAGGTTTGGTCACGTAGTCATTGGCTCCAGAGTCGAGACCCAAAATTGTATCTGAGTCTGAGCCTTGCGCAGTTAACATAACAATTGGCCCCTTAAAACCATTACGGCGCATAATTTTACAGGCTTCACGACCGTCCATGTCGGGCAGGTTCACATCGAGAATCACAATATCGGCATGATCGGCTTTGAGTAGCTTTATGCCCGCTGTGGCAGTGGCCGCATCAGAAACAACAAACTCATCATGAAGGCTGAATTGTTCCTTCAGGGTTTCGCGCAATGTATCATCGTCATCAACAAGCAGAATTTTTTTGGTCGTCGACATTTGTAAATTCTCGCAGTTTCATTTTTGAGTGAACTTCATGTTATGCTCAATGCCGCAAGTAGGGCAGATGGACAACACAACTCACCGTGAGCAAAATCATAACACATCTTCACATCCGCGCGATTAACGCGTGTTCAAGCCAGGGCATATTAACCATTGGTGCTACAGATTTTCCATGCCGGTTAGGTAAAACCGGGCGGCGCTTCCGAAAAATTGAGGGTGATGGCGCAAGTCCGATTGGTGTTTTCAAGCTTGAGCAGCTCTATTACAGAGCCGACAAAATGTTACGCCCCCGAATCAAACTGAAATCGCGAGCGCTAGAAAGATGCGATGGCTGGTGCGATGCGCCTCAGCATTTTGGCTATAATCGCTTTATAAAGCTTCCTTTTGCGGCAAGTCATGAAAAGCTTTGGCGTGATGATAGGGCATACGACATTGTGGTTGCAACAAGTCACAATCAACGTCCGCGCATTAGAGGATTGGGCAGCGCTATTTTTCTGCATGTCACAGACGGAACAAAAGGAACTGAGGGCTGCATCGCTCTCTCAGAAAAACATTTGCGCATAGTGCTGGCACGCTGCGCAAAACATACAAGACTTATAATTTGACCTAGTTCGGGATTGCCTTCGGCCTTACTCCGAAAATAGCTGAGCCCACGCGAACCCAATTGGCACCTTCAGCAATTGCGATTTCAAAATCTGAACTCATGCCCATCGACAACACTGAAAGTCGGTGTGCCTGAGCCATTGATTTCAACGTTTGAAAATGAGGTCTAGGATCTTCTTCGGCTGGTGGAATGCACATAAGACCAATCAGGTGCTCGCCGAGTTGTGCTTTTGCCTCGGCCATGAAAGATTCAAATTCTTCCGGAAGTATTCCAGCTTTCTGAATTTCGCGCCCTGTGTTCACCTGCACTAGCGTTTTTGTGTTCGCTTTTTGCTTCCGAATCTCGTGCGCAAGTGCTGTAACCAGTTTCGAACGATCCACTGTTTGGATAACATCAAACAGCTTCACAGCATCGACAACCTTATTGCTTTGAAGCGGTCCAATCAGATGAAGTTCAATTTTAGTATAGCGCTGTCGCAATTCTGGCCATTTTTTTTGCGCTTCTTGAACACGGTTTTCACCAAACACCCGCTGGCCTGCGGCCAACACAGGATCAATCTCTTCGACTTCAAATGTCTTGCTGATGGCAATGAGTTTGACATCGCTCACCGAACGGCCAACTGCAATTGAGGATTGTTTAATCCGTTTTTGGACAGACATTAGTTGTTCTTGAGATTGGGTCATATCGCATCCTTTATGACCACGCTTGCGGCACTTTTCAAGGACTGGTACGTGGAGTTTAAACGACATAGAGTTTGAAGGAATTTGGCGTGGCCATAGAACGTTATAATCATCGCGAAGTCGAACCGAAATGGCAGAAGTTTTGGACGGAAAGCCGTTCATTCGAAGCCAGGGAAGATGTTTCGCGCCCGAAATATTATGTTTTAGAAATGTTCCCTTATCCATCGGGGCGCATCCATATGGGCCATGTGCGCAACTACACGATGGGCGACGTGATTGCCCGTTTCCGCCGGGCTTGTGGCTATAATGTGCTTCATCCAATGGGTTGGGATGCATTTGGTATGCCTGCTGAAAATGCGGCCATTGAACGAGGTATTCATCCCAAAACTTGGACTTATGAAAACATTGCAGCGATGCGCAAGCAACTCAAATCCATGGGATTAGCCATTGATTGGTCGCGTGAATTTGCCACCTGTGACCCATCTTATTACCGCCATGAACAAGCGATGTTTATTGATTTTATGAAAGCTGGACTGGTTGATCGCCGGGTGTCTTTGGTAAATTGGGATCCTGTAGATCAAACCGTTTTGGCCAATGAACAAGTGATTGACGGCAAAGGTTGGCGATCTGGTACTGCTGTTGAGAAGCGAGAGCTGGCCCAGTGGTTTTTAAAGATCACCACTTATGGTGATGAACTGTTGAGTGCGTTAGATGGTCTCGATAAATGGCCAGATAAAGTTCGTCTCATGCAGAAGAATTGGATTGGGCGTTCTGAAGGTTTGCGATTCACATTCGATATTGAAGACGCAACGGGTAAATTAGTCGATGGCGGATTGTCAGTTTATACAACGCGTCATGATACAATTTTTGGTGCAAGTTTCTGCGCCGTTTCGGCCGATCATCCATTGGCAAAGCAAGCAGCGGAAGCCAATCCTGCTGTTGAAGCATTCCGCAAAGAAGTGGCAGCTCTGGGCACAAGCGAAGAAAATATTGAACGTGCAGAAAAGCGCGGCTGTGCGCTTGGACTGTACGCGCGTCATCCGTTTGATCCTAACGTGAAGCTTCCAATCTATGCAGCTAATTTTGTGTTGATGGGTTATGGCGAGGGTGCAATTTTTGGCTGCCCAGCCCATGATCAACGTGACTGGGATTTTGCAACGAAGTATGATTTGCCCATCAAGCCAGTCGTAGCACCGCGCGGGGTTGATACACTTCTCGGAAACGAACCATATCTTGAAAAGGATGGCGATGATTGTGTCTTGGTAAATTCACAATTTCTGAACGGCATGAATGTTGAACAGGCAAAAGCAGAAGTCGCCAAGCGAATGAAAGCGTCCGGCCAAGGCGAAGTGCGAGTTAATTTCCGGCTTCGTGATTGGGGCGTGTCACGCCAACGTTATTGGGGTTGTCCTATCCCCGTTGTGCATTGCAAGGATTGTGGCATCGTTCCGGTTCCAAAAAATCAATTGCCAGTCGAACTGCCCGATGATGTGAAGTTTGATAAGCCTGGCAACCCACTGCTGCACCACCCCACGTGGAAAAATACAAACTGCCCCAAATGCAATGAACCTGCACAGCGCGAGACTGATACGTTCGATACTTTCATTGACTCGTCATGGTATTACGCCCGCTTTGCGTCACCTCATGCGGATATTCCGGTTAATCAGGACGCATCGAAATATTGGTTGCCAGTTGATCAATATATTGGTGGCGTTGAGCACGCCATTTTGCATCTGCTCTATTCGCGTTTCTATGCCAGAGCGATGAAGAAAACAGGCCATCTGAATGTTGAGGAGCCGTTTGCCAGCTTGTTCACGCAAGGCATGGTGATTCACGAGACATTTAAGACTGTTTCTGGGGAATGGGTGTTGCCGACCGATGCGGTGAACAAAGATGGCGCTTGGGTTCATGCTAATACGGGCGAGTCGCTTGAAATTGGCGGCGTTGAAAAGATGTCGAAGTCGAAGCGCAACGTGATTGATCCCGACACGATTATTGAATCTTATGGGGCTGATACTGCACGTTGGTTTATGCTGTCAGATACGCCACCTGAACGTGATATTGAGTGGACTGAAGCAGGGGCTGAAGGGTCGTGGCGCTTTACGCAAAAGATTTGGCGTATGGTAAATGAAATAGCCGACCTGCCGAAGTCTGATTTGTCGAGTGACGGCGATGGATTAGGTCTGCGCCGTATCGCCCACCGCACAGTGGCGTCGGTGACGGACGATCTGAACAACTTGCGTTTCAACCGCGCCATTGCGCGGATCTATGAATTATCAAATGCTATTGGACAGGCTTTGCAAGGCGCAAACAAAAGTGAAAGCCTGAATGCTGCGTTGCATGAAGCGGGTGCTTTTTTAGTAGCTTTGATGGCGCCAATGATGCCCCATTTGGCCGAAGAATCTTGGAAAGTCTTGGGTCATTCAGTTGCTGTAGTTGACAGTAAATGGCCAAGCATCTTGCCGGAGCTTGTGGCAGTTGACGAAGTGACCATTGCCGTTCAAATTAACGGCAAGCGTCGCGATGAGATCACGGTTGCAAAAGGTCTCGACCGTGCTGCTGTAGAGGCGAAAGCTTTGGCGCTAGAATCTGTAATGCGGTTGCTAGATGGTAAGCTCGTCAAGAAGGTAATTGTTGTGCCAGAACGTATCGTCAATATTGTGTGTGAGGGCTGATGCATAAGTCGGTGACATTGTGGGTTTGTGCTTGTCTTTTTGTTTTGACGGGTTGCGCTTCTTATCGTCCGCTTTATGGAACAGGACCAAGCGGTGGAAGTGTTTCATCAACACTGGCTTCAGTTGCCATCCCTGAACAGCATTCGCGCAGTGCGCAATTAATACGCAATGAACTATTATCTACGATGGGCACCGGTACAGCGCGGTTTGGCCTCAAGTTGACGGTAACTGAAAAGACGATTGATGTTTCAGTATTGTCTGCGTCTAGTTTACGTCGCAAGAGGTTTAATCTGACTTCACATTATGAATTGGTGAATGTTGCCTCAGGTGATGTTTTGACATCGGGTGATAGTTTTTCAAATGTGTCATTTGATACTGTACGTCAACCTGTCGCTGATTTGCAGGCCGCAAACAATGCAATGGAACGCGCGGCTCAAGAAGTGGGCCAAGATTTGCGGCAGCGCATTGCAGCTTATTTTGCCGATCATCCGGCTTGAGATTGCGGATTGTCGGTTCTCCGCGAAGATGGTTTTGACCAATTTTTGAAACGCCAAGTATCGTCGTTTAACGGTGTGCTCGTTCATGGAGCTGACAGTGCCGCAGTGGCCAGCTTTGGACGACAGATTGTGAGAGCAATTGCTGGGGGTGGGGAAGCCGAGCGGTACGATTCAAGCATTCTCAAAGAAGGTGCTGGTCGCATTCAGGACGAATTTTATTCGTTATCGCTTCTGGGTGATCGCAGGGTGTTGTGGATTGATGATGTTGGCGATGCTCATCTGAAAGTGTTGACCGGCATTATTTCGTCAGACCAATCAGCCAATTTTGTTTTTTTAAGCGCTGACGCTCTAACAAAAACTTCCAAGCTTCGGGTGGCCTGCGAGGAAGCACTCAAATTTGGGTCACTCGCTTTATATGAGGAGGGCATTGACGCTGTCCGCAGTCGGTTAGGAACTCTGATTTCAAAAGCGGGTGTAAAGTGGGATGCTGGCGCAGAAGAAACGTTTCTGGAAATTGTTGGGATTGACCGAAGCATTGTGACTCAAGAATTGGAAAAACTGATACTTTATTGTTTTGGCCAGACCGTCATTTCAAGTGTTGATGTTTTAGCAGTCTGTGGGGACACGGCGTCTTCGAGTTCTGATGGGTTGATCGATGCCATGTTGCTGGGGGATCTTGATTTGGTCGACCGGATGTTTGGAAATTTAGAGGGTGATAGTGGTGGGCAGCGTATGATTTTGTCGTCGTGCCTTTCCCATGTGGTGAGGCTTCAAGAACTGCGGGGTATCATGGACAACGGTGCAAATGTTGACACAGTCATCCGTGGTGCGCGGCCTCCTATATTTTTCAAGCGACAAACGACTGTCATTTCACAACTTCGCAGATTCGATGCAACTGAATTGCTGGCGATGCAGCAGTCTCTTGCAGCCTCAATTTTTCAAGCGCGCAAGAATGCTGACTTGAGTGATGCTATCACTAGCCGCACCTTATTGTCCTTGGCGCGGCTCGCCCGCTCTAGATCAACCGACCGACGCAGTTAGTTTGCGGATCACGTCGTCTAATTGTTCAAGTGATTTATAGCTGATCAACACAGAACCGCCGCCTGAGAGTTTATGCTTGATAATAGTGCTAAGCCCCAACGCTTCGGTAAGCGTTTTTTCAAGCGCACGGGTATCAGCGTCTTTTTCTGAAACATAGCCTTTGATCGTGGGAGCAACTGAATTGGTACGCGCAAGTTCTTCCGCTTCCCGCACGGTGAGGCCAAGCTTGATAATCTGGTCGGCCATTTCAGCGGGATATTCTGTGGCAACCAGAGAGCGTGCATGACCCGCCGTCAACTTTCCATTTTCAATCTGAATTTGAATCGCTTCCGGCAAGCTGAGCAATCGCATCGTATTAGCAATATGACTGCGGCTTTTGCCAATCGAGTCTGCCAATTGTTGCTGGGTATAATTATATTGGTCCATCAGTTGACGGTAAGCGCGCGCTTCTTCGAGCGCGTTAAGATCGCTCCGTTGGATATTTTCGATGAGAGCTATTTCAAGCGTTTCGCGGTCGTCAAGTTCACGGATCAGCACTGGCAATTCATGAATGCCTGCGCGCTGACTAGCCCGCCAACGCCGTTCACCAGCAACAATTTCGAAGGAACCATCAGCACGCGGCCGCACGACCAAAGGCTGGAGCAAGCCTTTATCTTTAAGAGACTTGGCGAGGCTTTCTAAATCTTCTTCGGCAAAATGCTTGCGCGGATTATTGGGATTAGGATGGAGCAGCTCAACAGGAACATGGCGCAGAGTGCGAATGTCTTGCACGATCGCCTCTTCAGTCGTGTCATCTCCAATAAGAGCGGCCAGGCCTCGTCCCAATCTGCGTTTTTGTACCTGAGTCATCAATATTATCCTGTATTGTTTTTTGGCTCAGAATGTTTCTGTACCGAATCGATTATGCCGCACGTAATTCTCGTTCTCTTTTAATCACTTCCGACGCAAGCTTAATGTAGGCCTGAGAGCCCACACAAGTATGATCATAGAGCAGAACGGGTTTACCATAAGACGGTGCTTCTGAAATGCGAACATTGCGCGGAATGACCGTTTGATAGACTTTGTCCCCAAGAACTTCGCGCACGTCGGCTGCAACTTGGTCAGACAGGCTGTTGCGCTTGTCGAACATCGTCAACACTACGCCTTGAATGATCAGACGAGGATTGAGTGTTGTACGAACGCGGTCAACGGTTTTGAGGAGCTGGCTCAGTCCTTCAAGTGCAAAAAACTCGCACTGCAATGGCACTAAGATAGCATCAGCGGCTGTCAGGGAGTTGATGGTCAAAAGGTTCAAAGACGGTGGACAATCAATAAGAATGTAAGAGTATTTGCGGTGCGGTAGTTTTCGCATCCGTGCAATTGCGTCTGTCAGCCGATGAGTTTTGCGCTCCAAATCGGAAAGTTCAATTTCAGCACCTAACAGATCAATTGTTGCGGGCACACAATGAAGCCTCGGTATGGCCGAGGTTACAATCACCTGATCAAGTTCAGCTTCGCCAATCAGAACATGGTATGACGATTTTTGATTTTGTTTGCGGGAAATACCAAGACCTGTGCTGGCATTTCCTTGCGGATCAAGATCAACAACCAATACGGATTCACCCACTGCCGCCAACGCCGTACCAAGATTGATTGCGGTCGTAGTTTTTCCAACACCGCCTTTTTGGTTGGCGATAGCAAGAATGCGAGGCGAGTTACCTTCGGCATTAAACATGGGCGATCTCCTTGACCTCCAATATGACCGATTGCGAATCGGTTATGCTTGGATGACTATTATACGATATTTTCCATGATTTAGCAGCTTCCGTCAGTTCCGCTTGGCATTCTTGTCCCTTGTGGAAAAGTGCAATAGCCCCGTCGCGCATAAAGGGTTCGGCATGTCCGAGAAGCATGGGCAAAGGTGCAAAGGCCCGAGCTGTTACCAATTGCACCTGCGGGATTTGGGGTGGCGCTTGCATTGGTTCCAAGCGTTCACGATGAACTTTGCCAGTAACTTTCAAATGCCTCAGCGCTTCTTGGAGAAATGCTGTTTTCTTGGCATTTGCTTCAAAAAAATGAACTTCGGCACTTTGTGTAGCCGCCAAAACCAGACCAGGAAATCCGCCGCCTGAACCCAAATCGGCAATGGAAACTGTATTTTTAGGGATCAAACGGAGCAATTGCAGACTATCTATAATATGACGGTTCCATAAGTCTGGAAGTGTCGAATTGGACACCAAATTGATATGGGCCTGCCATGTGATCAAAAGTTTTTCTAGAACTAACAGTCGGTCAAATGATTCACGTGAAACACCAAACTTGGCTATGTCTTCAAAAATAGGCGTTGGCATCTAAGCGGCGTCACGCGATTTTGGACGTTTGATGTGGCCGAGCAGGCAAGCCAGGGCCGCAGGTGTCATACCATCAATTCGTTCGGCCTGACCTAGCGTCTCAGGCCTTATGCGTGAAAGTTTTTGACGCAGCTCAATTGAAAGGCTGGGTAGGGCGAAGTAATCTAGCTCTACCGGGATACGGTATTCTTCTTCACGCCGCAGGTTTTCAATTTCGTGGTTTTGCCGATCTAAATAACCTGAGTATAGCGCGTCAGCCTCTAAGACCTCTTTAGCAAAATGTGGGAGGGCCGCAAACTCCGGCCAAATGCGTTCCACCTCGGCAACACCAACATCTGGCATAGAGATGAAATCGATAGCTGATCTGCTCTTGCCATCTTGATTGACCTTGAGACCAAGTTTGGCCGCAGCAGATGATGTGAGCGTCAGCTTGTGGGCAAGCTCGCGCGCTTGGTTTAAGATATCCAATTTATTGGCATAAGCCGCAGTGCGTGCGGAACCTACTATACCAAGCTCAACTCCCATCTGGGTTAATCGTTTATCGGCATTATCAGCCCGCAAAGTGAGGCGGTATTCGGCGCGAGATGTAAACATGCGGTAAGGTTCAGAGACACCCTTAAGGACCAAATCATCAATCATGACCCCAAGATAGCCATCTGCACGACCAAACGCTGCCGGAGCTTGTTGGCCCACTGAGCGAGCCGCATTTAGACCCGCAATTAATCCTTGGGCCGCTGCTTCTTCATAACCAGTAGTGCCATTAATCTGGCCAGCCAGATACAAGCCCGGAAGTTTCTTGAGTTCCAACGTGTGTTTCAATTCACGCGGATCAACATAGTCATATTCAATTGCATAACCCGGACGAATAATCCGAACGTGTTCCAAACCCGGCATCGAATGGATGAAGGCTTGCTGCACATCTTCAGGCAGCGACGTTGAGATGCCGTTGGGATAGACCGTATCATCATCAAGGCCCTCAGGTTCGAGAAACACCTGATGGGCGTTTTTTTCTTTAAAACGGTGGATCTTGTCTTCGATAGATGGACAATAACGTGGGCCCGTGCCGCTGATCTGACCTGAGTAAAGTGGCGACCGTGAAATATTGTCTGCGATAATCTGATGTGTAGCTTGCGTTGTCGTTGTCATGAAACATGAGATTTGAGGTGTTGTAATTTTCTCAGTCAAAAATGAGAACGGGACGGGTGGTTCATCGCCTTTCTGCTCTTCGAGGATTTTCCAGTTGATCGTCTTGCCATCAAGCCGCGCTGGGGTTCCTGTTTTTAGACGACCAAGGGTTAGCCCAGCACTTTTCATTTGTTCGGATAGCCCGCGAGCTGGGGCCTCACCAACACGACCAGCGGGGATTTGTTTTTCACCAATATGAATAAGACCGTTGAGGAATGTGCCAGTCGTCAGCACAACCGCACCTGCCCTGAACTTGCGGCTATCTTCTGTGGTCACGCCGACCACGCAGTTCTCCACAATGACCAAACCAAAAACAGCACCTTCCACGATGTTCAAGTTTAACTGTTCAGCCAAAGCTCTTTGCATGGCCTCGCGGTAAAGTTTGCGGTCCGCTTGTGCACGAGGGCCGCGAACCGCCGGGCCCTTTGATCTGTTCAGCAACCGAAACTGAATTCCCGCCGCATCGGCCACTGTGCCCATCAATCCATCAAGCGCATCAATCTCACGAACAAGATGGCCTTTTCCCAATCCACCAATTGCGGGGTTGCAAGACATCTCGCCAATCGTCAATTGCTTATGAGTCAGCAGTAAAGTGCGTGCGCCAAATCGCGCCGATGCTGCCGCTGCTTCGCAACCTGCATGACCACCACCGACCACAATGACATCAAAAGAAAAATTCATACTTTGTTAACTCATTATTCAATTCCGGAGTCTAATAGTCCGTCCACGGAGCAAGGTCAAAGCCTGATAAGTTTCACGTGAAACATCACTTGCCGATACAAAATTCCAAAAAGATTTTACCTAGCAAATCTTCAACATCAACACGCCCTGTGATTGAACTCATGATCCGACAAGCATCACGTAGCTCCTCTGCCATCACTTCCAACGGTAGATTATCCCTTTGAAGAATATCGTTGAGTTTCCGAATCGTTTTTTCAACGGCGCGTAAATGTCGATCGCGCACCACTACAGCGTCTTGCGACAGTGCTGAATGTTCAATAACAAGTTTCGCAAGAGCTGTTTTCAATTGACTAAGTCCAGCTCCAACTTTCAATGAAATATCGATCTGCTTTTCATTTCGTAAGCGAATCGAATCTTTTGCAAACAGATCCGACTTGTTCATAACAATTAAGTCTGGAACACGTGTTGGCCCTACTTCATTTTTAATGTCAGGCGCAGATACCCAAACAAGAATATCCGCATCTCGCGTTTCGGTTGTCGCACGCAGCATTCCAATTTTCTCAATTTCGTCGCTGCTCTCCAGCCGCAATCCAGCAGTATCGGCCAAAACCAAACGAATACCCTCAAACGAAATCACGGCTTCAATAACATCGCGCGTCGTTCCAGCTTGAGGAGAAACAATCGCAGCGTCCCGTCCCGCCAACCAGTTAAGCAAAGTTGATTTCCCAACGTTTGGGGCGCCCGCAATGACCAAGCGCAAGCCATCGCGCACAGAACCAGCGCACGCCGATTGCGCAACAGCGTCTTCCAGGTCCGATTTCAACTTTTCTAAGATTGGCAATATTTGAAAGGTAGCTGAATCAACCACATCTTGCTCTTCAACAAAATCAATCGCGGCATCAGCAAACGCCAGAGCGTTCAATAACTGGCCACGCCAAGCCTCATAAACGGAGCTCGCTTCACCTAAAAACTGCCGCATTGCCAATCGTCGTTGAGATTCAGTTTCGGCCCCAAGTAAATCGGCCAGCCCCTCGACTTCCACAAGATCGAGAATGCCATTCTCAAAAGCCCGTCTTGTAAATTCACCAGGTTCGGCAGGCACGACATTTTCTATGAGGTTCAATTCAGTAAAAAGCTTTGCAACAACCGCAGTGCTTCCATGAATATGAAACTCCGCAAGATCCTCTCCAGTGGCCGTCTTTGGTCCCGGAAACCATAATACTAAAGCTTCATCAACAACGCTCTGATCGACCGAAGATCGTAACACGCGAAGTGATGCCGCTCGAGGATTTGGCAATACTCCAACCAAGCGAATAATCGCAAGTGACGCCAAAGTTCCTGAAACACGTATGACGGCGATACCGGCCCTACCTGACCCAGAAGAAAGAGCATAAATGGTACTTCTTGAATTCATTTCGGATTCGAATCGATACTAACTTCGATCCTGGATGAACATATTTAAGCGTTCATCGAGTCGAAGAAATCACTGTTGCCTTTGGTCTGGCGAAGCTTATCCAGAAGGAACTCAATCGAGTCTACCGTGCCCATAGGGTTTAAAATCCGACGCAACACATAAGTCTTCTTCAGAACCTCAGCCTTCACCAACAATTCTTCCTTACGCGTGCCCGAGCGAAGAATATCAATCGATGGGAACACGCGCTTATCGGCCACTTTCCGGTCTAGGATAATTTCAGAGTTACCCGTACCTTTGAATTCTTCGAAAATCACTTCGTCCATGCGGCTGCCTGTGTCGATCAAGGCTGTCGCAATAATCGTGAGTGAACCGCCCTGTTCAATATTTCGAGCCGCGCCAAAGAATCGTTTAGGGCGCTGCAACGCGTTGGCGTCCACACCGCCCGTCAAAACCTTGCCCGACGACGGCACGACTGTGTTGTAAGCTCGGCCCAAGCGTGTAATCGAATCCAGTAGAATGACTACATCACGGCCATGCTCAACTAAACGCTTAGCCTTCTCAATCACCATCTCCGCCACCTGTACGTGGCGCGTTGCGGGTTCGTCAAAAGTCGAGCTGATAACTTCGCCCTTAACCGACCGTTGCATATCGGTCACTTCTTCAGGGCGCTCGTCAATCAACAATACAATCAAATAACATTCTGGATGATTAGTCGTAATCGAGTGCGCAATATTCTGCAGTAAAACAGTTTTACCCGTGCGCGGCGGAGCCACAATCAAACCGCGCTGACCCTTGCCTATAGGTGCCACGATATCAATTACCCGCGCAGAAAAATCCTTCCTTGTCGGATCATTGATTTCCATTTCCAAACGTTGGTCAGGATAGAGCGGGGTCAAATTATCAAAATTGATTTTGTGTTTGGCTTTGTCTGGATCTTCGAAATTAACCGTGCTGGCTTTCACCAAAGCAAAGTAACGCTCACCATCTTTGGGACCACGAATTGGCCCTTCAACAGTATCGCCCGTGCGCAAAGCAAATTTGCGGATTTGACTGGGGCTGATGTAAATATCGTTTGGCCCTGCCAAATAATTTGCGTCTGCCGAGCGCAAAAAACCAAAGCCATCTTGCAAAACTTCAATAACACCCTCGCCGATAATCTCGACATTACGAGCCGCAAGATTTTTCAGGATCGCAAACATGAGCTCCTGTTTTCGCAACGCCGAAGCCGTCTCAACCTCAAGCTCCTCTGCGAGACTCAAAAGTTCAGCAGCTGTTTTACGTTTTAGTTCGGAGAGCTTAATCTCCTTGAGATCGATCAGATCAGTCATATGTCCAAGCTTTGAAGTAAGGTGGTCAAAAGTGCACCACGTGAGCGGGAGCCTGGCCAAAACCAAGCTTGCAAAGGATCAAGTAGCAGAAAACAAACGGAGATGAAAGCAGTTTTAAAAAGTCGGTTTCAAAATTACCCAAAGGACAATCCAAATCAAAATCACCGTCGGAACTTCATTCAATATTCGAAAAAATCTTTCGCTCCTCCCTCGCACACCAAGGGCAAACATTCCAGCATGACGTTCTAAACTAAAATGATAAAAAACCAAAGCCGCCACACCCAACAGTTTTGCAAGTAACCAATGATCCGCCCATGAAAAGCCCGACATTGTAACCAATGCCGATCCAGCCAAAATCGTCACAACACCAGCCGGACGCATAATAACTCTCAACAAACGACCTTCCATATGCTTGAACAACGCATCTGAATCGGAACCCACAATCTGACGCGTATGATAAACAAAAAGCCGAGGTAAATAAAATAATCCGGCCATCCACGCCACCATTGCGATTATATGCAGGGCCTTAATCCAGAGCACCATCAAGCTAAACTTGCATCAAACGAGCGAACTTCGGCAACCGCTTTCTCCACCATCAACGGATCGGTTTGAGGAACAACTCCGTGGCCTAGGTTGAAAATATGCCTAGCCTTCGGAACACCCGTTAAGACAGCCCGAACGGCTTCTGCCAAAGACTCCTGAGAACCCAGTAACGCTGTCGGAGATAAATTGCCCTGCACTGCTACCGACGATTCTAGATTTGACAACACTTCAGTCAAGCCAATATTTTCCTCAACACCTACAGCATTCGCGTCACTCGCAGCGGCGATAACACCGTGTTGGTTTCCAACGCCTCGCGTAAAGACGATAATTGGAAAATGAGGATATTCCTCTCGGACACCATCAACAATTTTACGAATAGGTCCACACACCACTCGTTCCAACAAACGGGGGGCGAGGTCACCGGCCCAACTGTCAAAAATTTGCAAGGTTTCAGCACCTGCTTTAATTTGACCAATCAAATATCCAATCGACGTCTCAGTTACTTTAGACATCAATAGTTGGAACCATTCAGGGTTTTCATCAGCAACAGCCAATGCGCGTTTACGGTCAGAACTACCACCTTCAATCATATAACTGGCCACAGTCCAAGGCGCACCACAAAACCCAATGAGAGTCGTTTGGGGTGCTAGATTTTGGCGAACCAAACCAACCGTTTCCCATACCTTCGCAAACTGCCAAGCATCAGGATCCACGACCAATCTGTCAACTTCGCTCATGTTATGGACAGTTTGAAGTATCGGGCCTTCACCTTCTTTAAAATCCAAGGATAAACCCATAGCGTGTGGAACAACCAGGATGTCAGAAAACAATATAGCTGCATCAATATCAAATCGACGAAGTGGTTGTAAAGTGACCTCACAAGCCATTTCTGGATTATAGCAGAGCTTTAAAAACGAGCCTGCGGTCTGTCTCAATTTACGGTACTCAGGAAGATAACGACCCGCTTGTCTCATCAACCAAATTGGACGTCTTGACGGATCTTGGCGATATAGAACACTGAGGAGAGGTTTCAAAAATTTTTACCACTTAACAAAAAGGAAGGATTCTTAAATTGAGGATTCTGTTGGACTGTGAACAATGAGTATTATCAAATTACCGCAATCAAACTCTTAACAAACTGTTAACATCTTTGTACAATCAACTGAAACAAAAAAATAAATATATAAATACAATGACTTATAGTTCTAGTCACAGGGATATACAAAATACCAAGTTTTGCAAAAAATCAAACTCATCATTCCCAATTGTTCACAAACGCACCAATGACAAACCTTATAGACCTCTAAAATAAAATCCAGCCCAACTTGTTAACAATCTGTGAACAGCTTAAACGCCATTAGAAATGTTCATTCTCGCCTCATCTAGTTTAACCCGCAAAGCCCTGCTCGAAAAAGCGGGATTGACGTTTTTGACTATGAAGCCAGATGTTGACGAAAGCACGCTTCACCAAAAATACAAAAATCTATCCGCTAAAGAATTTGCGTTAAAACTCGCTTCTGAAAAATCTTTTTCAATTTCAGCCAAAAATCCAAACCAATTGGTTGTTGGTGCCGATCAAATATTGTATTGCAACCAAACAATCCTCCACAAACCTTCAAGCATAGATGAAGCACGCGGCATGCTGCAAAAATTACGCGGCCGAGAACACCAATTAACGACTGCAATTTCATGCCAGCTCAATGGCGAGCAAATTTGGAATTATCAGGATGAAGCCAAATTGACCTTGAGGGAGTACTCCGACTCATTTTTAGAGAGTTACTTGTCATTAAACTCAATCTCGACGCTTTCATCAGCAGGAGCCTATCAACTCGAAAGCCACGGCATTCAACTGTTTGATAAAATAGAGGGTGACTACTTTACAATTCTGGGCTTTCCGCTCGTTGAATTTCTCAAATTTCTTAGAAACAGAGGAATTCTCGAAACATGAAAAAAGCCTGCGTTGTCGGTTGGCCCATCCATCATTCCCGCTCCCCGATTATTCATAACTATTGGATCAAAACCCACAAGATTGATGCAATTTATGAACGGCGCGCGGTCGAACCGAAAGACTTGCGCGCGTTTATAGGAAACCTCGCTTCAGAAGGTTATGTAGGCTGCAACGTAACGATCCCACATAAGGAATCAGCGCTAGCCTGCGTGGAAACATATGATGAAAAAGTAGCAAAAACTGGATCGCTGAATACGATATTTTTTGACCGAGGTAAAATTTCAGCAACCACTACAGATGGCGACGGCTTTCTGAACAACATAAATAATTCCGATCCAACCTTCCGCGTCAAAGATAAGAGGGTATTGATGATTGGCGCTGGTGGTTCAGCTAAATCCATCTGTGAAAAGCTGCTGCAAGAAAATGTTAAATCAATTTTTGTTCTCAACCGAACTGAATCTCGAATCCTAGATCTCCAAAACATATTCGGCGAAAAGATCAAAGCGTTATCTCAACACGACTTACACGGCCAACTTACAAAATCTGACATGCTGATCAACACAACATCTCAGGGGATGGTAGGTCAGCCAGCGCTTGATATTGACTTGAGCTTTCTTCCAAAACACGCACTTGTCGCAGACATTGTCTATGTTCCGTTAAAAACAAATTTAATACTGCAAGCAGAATCCTTGGGGCTCGTCGCTGTTCCGGGGCTTGGCATGCTTTTGCATCAAGCTGTTGGGGGATTTAACCGATGGTTTGGTGTTCGGCCAAAGGTGACGCAAGCGTTATATGACTTGATTGCCGATGACATTAAAACGGAACAGGCAAAATGAAAGTGGTAGGCCTGACAGGGGGAATTGCAACTGGCAAGTCTGAGGTCACTAAAATCTTGCGGAAAATGGGGATTTCAGTTTTTGACGCGGATGCCGCAGTTCACGAACTTTATCAAAACGGTATTGCAGCATCAAATTTAAAACGGATTTGTCCTGAAGCCGTAATGGGTCATGAAGTCGATCGACAAAGACTTGCTGCATTGATCGTCAAACAGCCCGATCTACTGCGCAAAATCGAAGAAATTATTCATCCATTGGTCAGAAATGCAGAACATCGTTTCATTTCTAAAGCAAAAGCATCGCAGAAAACAATAGTCGTCATTGATTCACCTTTGCTAATAGAAACTGGACATTACAAAGATATGGATGTGAATGTTCTGGTGACAACTGACAAACACAATCAAATTGCGCGGGCAATGGACAGACCAAATATGACGAAAGAAAAAATTGAACTGCTACTTGCTAAACAAATGCCAACCGACGAAAAACAAAAATTGGTTGATTTGGTTATCGAAAACAATGCAACAATTCAAGAGCTTGAAGTTCAGGTTCGAGTTCACTTTCAAAAATTAATGGACACCTGATTCAAATGCGCGAAATTATCCTTGATACAGAGACCACGGGTCTTTCCCCAGCTGACGGGCACCGTGTAGTCGAAATAGGTGCAATTGAACTACTCAATCACCTACCCACTGGCAAGACACTCCAGCTCTATCTCAACCCCGAACGCGATATGCCAAAGGAGGCCGAAGCAGTGCATGGTCTTTCAAGCGAGTTCTTAAAAGACAAACCAAAGTTCAAAGAAAAAGCGGGTGAATTTCTAGCATTCATCGAAGAATCGACTCTGATTATTCACAATGCCAGTTTCGATATGGGGTTCATCAACGCTGAGCTTAACGGCGTTGGCTTAGCATCAATCGGAAATGACCGTGTTATCGACACATTGCAAATGGCAAAACGCCGCCACCCCATGGGGCCAAACAGTCTCGATGCGCTTTGCCGACGATACGGCATCGATAATATAAAGCGAACCAAACACGGTGCCTTGATGGATGCTGAACTCTTAGCTGAAGTTTATCTTGAGTTAATTGGCGGCAGACAAACCGCTATGAGTTTGCAAACTCAGATTAAACCAAAGGCATTCATCGCCATACCGAATGCCTCAACCAGACGAACTAGGCCTCAGCCACTAGCCAGCCGCTTAAACGTTGACGAGCAAGTGCTGCATGATCAACTTATCATTGATTTAGGCAAAGATGTTCTTTGGAATAACTTAAATTAGGCTTGGCCCGCAGCCTGTTGCTGCTGCAACCGCCTTTGATACATCACTGTGAAATCAATTGGATCCAACATCAAAGGTGGGAAGCCACCATTACGTGTCGCATCAGCCAAAATTTGCCGCGCGAAGGGGAACAACATACGCGGGCATTCAATCAATACGGCCGGGTGCAAAAGATTGGCTGGAAAATTTTCAAGTCTAAACATGCCTGCATAAAGAAGATCAGCGGCAAAAATAACTTTACCATCAGCGGTAGCCTTCGCATCCAAATGAAGTTCAACTTCAAAGTCAGAAGGCCCAAGATTGCGAGCATTCACATTCACAGAAATATTAATGTCTGGCTGCTGTTGCTGTGGTGCCAAAGAAAGTGGTGCGTTCGGATTTTCAAAACTTAAATCCTTTAGATATTGACCTAAAATTTTGAGCGACGGCTGTTGGCCAGGCGTCGGCTCAGGCGCGGTTAGGGTAGCTGTGGAGGCTTGTGGTTGAACCTTTGGGGCTTTGGCGGCTGTTGCCGTTTTATTTGAAGTCGCAGTTTTTGCCGGTGCTTTGCGCGGAGCCGTTTTAAGAGTTTTTGCCATCTTTGCCTCTGATTTGAGCTTCTGATTAGAAAATTTAGTGTGACACTTCGCTAACATGAAGAAGGTTGAGCCGCAAGTGTAAGCGCCGCATTGGCAGACACCGTACTTTTCAGATATACTGGGCAAGTAAAACAAATTTAGGTAAGAATACTAAAACATGGAAATTCTTTTTGATCCTATCAATCTATTGCTTCTCGTAGCAGCAATCACAATCTTGGTGTGGCTGAAGTCTGTTTTAGGCCAAAGAACTGGGTTTGAACGATCAGATAAACAAATAGAAATTTTAGACCCAAAACCTAAACCCCAAATTCAGCAAAAACAAACTGCAAAAGTTATTGAGGTTGATTGGCATAAAGATATTGAGCTTTCAGCTTCAACCAACCTCGACGAGCTGAAAAAAATACAACCTGATTTTGACGTTCTACATTTTCTGACGGGTGCAAAAGCTGCCCATGAGATGATCTTGGTCGCCTTTGCCCAAGGCGACAAAAAATCACTCAAACCACTTCTCAATCAGTCGGTGTTTGATTCATTTCAAAATGCAATCGATGAAAATAAAAAAACAGGTGCATCAATACCATTTAAATTTGTGGGTGTAAAAACAGCCAAGATCACGATGATTTCAGTTGATAAAACAACGGCATCTATTGGCGTAAATTATGAGAGTGAAATTGTGTCTGGAGAAGAAAAAGCTGTCTCCAGTCAGATAGAGAATTGGGTATTTGAAAAGGAACTAAATTCAAAAGACCCGAATTGGAAGTTGGCATCAACTGATGACTCAGCGATAGCCCCAAGTGAAAAATAATAATGAGTGAAAAAATGAGTGAAAATCCGAATTCGGTTTTACGCCCAACTCAATTTGACAAAATATCGGGCTGGTTAGCCGATGATCATGAGGCGGCGCGTAAAACTTTCAAGCGCTCTTATGATGAAATGAAGAATACCGCGCATGGATTCAAACGTGCGGCACTTTTTGGCGGTAAATTGGAAAACTGGTTATCGATACATGAACCTGCATTTGAATCTAAAAACCCGCGTGAATTTTTTGAGCAATATTTTATGCCTTGCGAAGTTCGCGATTTTGCCCGTCCAGAAGGGCTCTTCACCGGTTATTATGAACCAGAAGCTGAAGGGAGCTTGAAGCAGGAACGCGAATTCCAAGTGCCAATCTATCGCAAACCGCCGGAGCTCATATCGCTTGATACTGAATCTCAAAAAACCACAGGCCTCAGTTATGGCATAATGCGCAACAGCAATGCGCACGGATTTTCATCACGCGAAGAAATTGAAAAGGGAGCATTAAGCGGTCGAGGCCTCGAAATCGTTTGGCTTAAAAGTTGGGTTGATGCTTTCTTTATTCACATTCAAGGTTCAGGACGCATCAAACTCCAGAACGGCAACGTCATCAGACTGGCTTATGCGGCAAAGAATGGCCAGCCCTACACGGGCATTGGTGGCGTGTTGTTGAAGCGTGGTGTGGCAACACCTGAAACCATGTCCATGCAGGTGCTGCGTGATTGGATGGCCGCCAACCCCGATGAAGCGCGCGCTCTGATGTGGAATAATAAGTCATTCATTTTTTTCCGAGACATCGAAGTGCCAAACAACAGTTTGGGTGCACTGGGTGCGCAACAGGTAAATTTGACGCCTCTGCGCAGTCTCGCTGTTGATCGCTCGATCTGGATGTATGGCACACCGATGTGGTTGAATACGACCACACCGCCAGAATCTTTGGGTGGTGCCATGCCCTTCAAACATTTAATGATCGCTCAGGATACAGGCACAGCGATCAAAGGCTATGCGCGTGGCGATGTTTATTGGGGCTGGGGAGAAGACGCAGCCTTCTCCGCTGGTCATATGAAAAGCCCGGGTCAAATGATAGTGCTCTTGCCCAACGCGGTCATAAAATCATTGAATCTTAAATCATGACGCGGAAGGTTTTTGCCGTTCCCGATTTAGCGTTATGGGATGAGGTCAAGCAAGCGATCCAACCTTTGAGTCGCCGCAAATCACTCAAATCAAAACCACGTCTCATCGAAATTTCCAAACCATTCGCTTTGAAACCCGTCAATTGGAACGATGAAACAAATCTGATCATTTCAAATCCTAGGCCATCACACCAGCCACCAGCCATTTCGTCCTTTGATCGCAGAACCGCTCAGCGCCTAGGGCGTGGAACAGTTGAGCCTGAATCGAGGATCGATTTGCACGGTGAAAATCTTGAAACAGCGAGGTTCGGATTGTTGAATTTTGTCGCCCGGCAAAGGCAAATGGGTAATAGGTTAGTTCTTGTTATCACAGGAAAAGGCTCGTCACCTTTCGCGCGTCATACGCTGCATGGCCACAATCATTTTCATACTCCAGAACGTGAAGGAAAACTCCGACGTGAAGTGCCCATGTGGTTTCATGATGTTGAATTTCGCCAGCATATCATCGGTTTTCAACCAGCCCATCCGCGCCATGGCGGCGGCGGCGCATTTTATGTGAAACTCCGCAGGCGAACAGGCGAACCGGAATGACACCATTTGGTGCCAAACTTCGTGAACTACGTAAAGCCCGCAATTTGACCATGGCCGAAATGGCAAAATCAATTGGTGTGTCGAGTGCATATTTATCGGCACTTGAACATGGCAAACGTGGAAGACCATCTTGGCATTTAGTGCAAGGCATTATTGCCTTCTTGAATATTATTTGGGATGAAGCCGAGGAACTCATAAAACTTTCTCGCGTTTCACACCCGCGGATCACTATTGACACGTCTGGCCTAGAGCCACAGGCCACGGAACTCGCCAACCAACTTTCAAAATCAATTGGCAAACTGGATCAAAGCACCATTCAGCAAATGCTAGACCTCATAAAAACTAAATCCAGCTAACCATATAAAGATATCTTTATATGGTTCTTGCGGGCCTATTCCTTTCATGCTAGGGCAACTTTAAATTATAATCAGTTTAGCAGGAGACCCAACATGGCCGCATTTTCAGACTACATCGTCCAAGATATTAAGCTCGCAGATTGGGGTCGCAAAGAGCTCGACATGGCCGAAATGGAAATGCCGGGTCTGATGTCAACCCGCGCCGAATTTCATGCCTCGCAGCCTCTGAAAGGTGCACGCATATCAGGCTCCCTCCACATGACCATTCAAACTGCTGTGCTGATTGAAACTCTAAAGCATCTCGGTGCCGACATTCGCTGGGCATCATGCAATATTTTTTCAACCCAAGATCACGCTGCTGCAGCCATTGCTGCTGCTGGTATTCCAGTTTTCGCAGTCAAGGGCGAAAGCTTGAAAGAATATTGGGAATACACCGCAAAAATTTTTGAATGGCCAGACAACAAGCCAACAAACATGATTCTGGATGATGGTGGCGATGCCACACTTTACGTTTTGCTCGGCGAAAAAGCAGAAAAGAACCCAGCCCTCATCGCCCACCCCAAGAGCGAAGAAGAAGAATATCTCTATGCCGAAATCAAGAAGCGCCACAAGAATCAGCCGGGCTGGTTTGCCGAACAGCGCAAAGCGATCATCGGTGTGACAGAAGAAACCACCACAGGCGTAATGCGTCTCTATGAAATGCATGCCAAAGGTGAGCTGCCCTTCCCGGCCATTAACGTGAATGACTCAGTCACCAAATCCAAATTTGACAACAAATATGGCTGCCGTGAATCATTGGTAGATGCGATCCGTCGTGGCACTGATGTGATGATGGCTGGCAAAATTGCTGTTGTCTGCGGTTATGGTGATGTGGGCAAAGGTTCTGCTGATTCACTGCGCGGTGCGGGTGCACGCGTTATGGTCACGGAAGTTGATCCAATCTGCGCTCTACAAGCCGCAATGGATGGCTACGATGTGCAAACCCTTCAAGATGCACTTCCAATAGCAGACATCTATGTCACCGCAACAGGCAACAAGGACGTTATCACCATTGACGACATGAAGTTGATGAAAGACATGGCCATCGTCTGCAACATCGGACACTTTGACAATGAAATCCAAGTCGCCGAATTGAAGAACTTCAAATGGACCAACGTCAAGCCACAAGTTGATATCGTCGCCTTCCCAAAGGGCAACCGCATCATCCTGTTGTCCGAAGGCCGCTTGGTCAATTTGGGCAACGCCACTGGCCATCCAAGCTTCGTGATGTCAGCCTCCTTCACCAATCAAACTTTGGCGCAGATTGAACTCTATACCAACAAGGGTAACGGCAAATATCAGAACGAAGTTTATGTTTTGCCAAAGCACCTTGACGAAAAAGTAGCACGCCTTCACCTTGGGAAGCTCGGTGTTAAATTGACGACATTGAAGCCCGAACAAGCAAGCTATATTGGGGTATCAGAAAACGGCCCGTTCAAGAAAGAATCATACCGCTACTAAACTCAAGTAATCCCATCAATTAGGCCTGATTCGAGAAGATCACACATTCCCGAAGCAGGCCTTTTGCGTCTATATCTGCCCCTAGGGCAGGGGCGTGATTCGTGAGATCGATGCGGTTGGCGAAGAAGAGATTGCAGATAGGGCTTGAGACGCAAGGCAAACAGCATCATCAAATGCTGTGCTTGGCGACAACATGCTTTGGTCTAACGTCTACTTCTGTGAAAGCCGCCCCCATGCTCCAAGAGGTGACTGGCCTATTGGGCAGTGTTGCTGGCTTAGTCATTTTAGGTTTTGGATTTTTTAGCTATCGACATTACCGTAAACTCAAACACAGCGAAGAAACTGTAAAACGAAAATTGATTGACGTTGAACGCCAACTCAATGAAACACAGGCAGCAATCGAGTCAGAACCGCAAATTATGGTGAGTTGGCGCGGACGAAGCGACATCCCCGAAAGCATGATTGGTAAACTGCCAGAGCTTGCAGGCGTTCCAACAACAGCCTTGGATTTTGTAAATTACAAAAACTGGCTCGAAAGCGACTCGGCCAATCTCTTAACCAGCGCTGTTGGGATATTACGCAATATTGGCACGGGTTTTAATTTTGCAATCAAAACTAAAGAAGGTGATCTGCTGGAAGCAGCTGGTCGCGCTGCTGCAGGGCTTGCAACTTTGCGCTTTCGACCACTAGCTGGTGAAAGACGCGTTGCAAACGAAACAGTCTATGATTCTCAAAAACTAGCAAAGCAAGTTGAACGATTAAGTGCAATCCTCGATGCTGCTCCCTTCCCAATATGGATTAAAAACAAAAACGACACATTAGGTTGGGTCAACCAATCCTATGTCAAAGCAACTGAAGCGCGAGACAGCAACGAAGTCATCTCGCACAATATTGCCTTAGCAAAACCAGAATCATTGACCAAAGCTGCGGCAGTTGCCCAGGGCGGCCTCGTCGGGCGAACCCATTCGGTTCAAGCCGGTCAAATCAAAGCCTATAATATTTTCCAAACTGAACTCAGCGTTGGCCAAGTGGGCTTTGCTGTTGACGTAACGCCGCTTGAGCAAATTGAAAAAGAGCTAGCGCGCCATATCAATGCGCACGCTTCAACCCTTGACAAGCTCAGCACAGCAATTGCTATATTTGGGCCAGACCAAAGGCTGCGTTTCTTTAATCAAGCTTATGTTGAACTCTGGCGCTTAGAAGAAAAATGGTTGCAGACTGAACCGAGCGACGGTGAAATCCTTGACCGCCTCCGCGCCAATCGCAATTTGCCCGAAGAAGCCAATTACCGAGAGTGGCGATCAAAACAGTTGGCGGCTTATACCAATCTCGAAATTCGAGAATCTTATTGGTACTTGCCGGATGGTCGTTCACTACGCGTGGTGTGTGAACAACATCCCTTTGGTGGCGTCACCTATCTTTATGAAAACCTGACCAAAGAATATCAGCTTGAAAGTCGCTATAATGAACTATTCGAAGTGCAGCGCGAAACACTTGATAATTTGGCCGAAGCCGTAGCTCTTTCGGGCTCAGACGGCCGACTTAAATTATTCAACCCAGCTTTCATGCGCTTTTGGTCTTTAGACAGTCATTTCCTTTCTGAAAACCCGCATGTCGAACAATTGGCCCAGCTCGCCAATTTGAGTGCCGATTCCAAAGCAGGCTGGCAAGATATTAAATTTGGTGTGACCGGCATTGAAGGAAACCGCAAAGCCCATGAAGGGCGCATGAATCAAGATGGCCGGATATTGCGTTACAGGGCAGTGCCACTGCCTGATGGCAATGCACTCATCACATTTACCGATGTTTCAGATTCCGTTAAAGCCGAGCAAGCTTTGCGTGATCGCGCCGAAGCCCTAGAGGCTGCAGATCGGCTCAAGAATAGCATTCTTACAAATGTTTCCTATGAAGTTCGAACACCGCTGACCAGTATAGTTGGTTTTGCCGAAACGCTTGAATATGGCATTGCAGGGCCGCTAACGCCAAAACAGCGCGAATATGTTCTCGACATTCGCAAGTCCTCTGAAGACCTAAAACTAATCATCGATGCGATTATTGATCTGTCCGCCATTGATGCAGGGCAAATGGAACTGAAGCTCTCGGAAATTGACGTCGCTTATTTATTATCATCCGCTGCTGAAAAAATTACGACTCTTCTCCAGAAACGAAAACTTAAAATTGAGATTGAACTCGCAGAAGATATAAACTCAATTATAGGTGACTTTGAACGGCTCGAACAAATTCTTGTTCATCTTTTATCCAATGCAGCCGGATTCTCATCGCCCGAAGGCACAATTCGAATGGGTGCGCGCAAACGGTCAGAAACAATCCAAATTTGGGTCGCTGATCATGGGCGTGGTATTGAACCTGAATTACAACGCAAAGTCTTTGATCGTTTTCAAGCCAAACCTTCGGCCGGAAGCCACAGGGGCCCTGGTCTCGGCCTAGCACTCGTTAAAAGCTTCACTGAACTTCACGGTGGTACTGTCTCGTTGGTTTCAAAATTAGACCAAGGAACAACAGTTGTTTGCACTCTGCCACTGCACGGGCCCGACAATAAAAGTCAAACCTTAAACCGCATCTCAAAATCAAATAATGCCGCATGAAATCTGATGATATAACAATCGTTCATTTTAGCGATCAAACAGAAACTGAAAATTATGCGAGAATGGTTTCGCTTTGGGTTAGACCGGGCTTAGCCATTGCTCTGAGCGGCGATCTTGGTTCGGGTAAGTCGACATTTGCACGAGCATTCATCCGCGCCCTAGCGAAGCCAGACGATATATTTGATATTCCAAGCCCGACATTTCCCATCATCCAAATTTATGACAACACCCGCGTTCCAGTTGCACACATTGATCTATATAGACTCGATAAGAGCGAAGAGGTTGAAGATCTTGGCATAGCAGATTTGTTCTCAACCCATATTGTGCTGATCGAATGGCCAGATTTAATCCGCAAAAGCCTGCCAGAATCTACGTTGAATCTGACATTCAAAGGACATGCCGATGAACGCCAAGTCGAAGTTTCTGAAAGTGGTGCTTGGCCCGCGTTGTTAGCACGTAACAACGTGATTTTTGATTTTCTAAAAGACAGTAAATGGCATGGCGCAGAGCGAAAATTCTTTGAAGGCGACGCTTCGTCGCGTCGTTATGAAAGTCTTGAAAAAAACAATTCAAATGTCCTGCTGATGGACATGCCACAAAGGCCCGATGGTCCGCCTGTAAAAGACGGAAAGCCTTATAGTGCGGTTGCTCATCTCGCCGAAAATATTAGCGCTGTTTCAGCTGCTAATTCACAATTACTCAAACTCGGTTATAGCGCGCCGATCATTGAAAAAATTGATCTGGAAAACGGATTGGCGATTATCGAAAATTTAGGCGGTAAAGTATTTGGCCAGATGATGCGCGACGGTGATGACATGCGTGAACCACTTGCCATGGCCATTGAACTCTTGGCTGATATGAACACCCAGACTTGGCCAACACAGATCAAACATCAGAACCAGAAGATTTATAATGTTGAAGCCTACGATCTTAGCGCACAAATGATTGAGGTTGATCTGCTGCTATCTTGGTTTTGGCCCTATGTTCACGGTAAAGAAGCCCCGCAGCCAGTTCGAAAATCCTTTGAAAAGATATGGTCGAAACTATTACCCAATACCCAACTGCAAAACTCCCAATGGGTTCTAAGAGATTTCCACTCGCCCAATCTCATTTGGATCAAGGAACGAAAGAGTATCCAGAGAGTAGGCCTTATCGATACTCAAGACACCGTTATGGGCCATCCCGCCTATGACCTTGCCTCGCTGCTCCAAGATGCGCGTGTTGATATTGAGTTCTCATTGGCAGATCAACTCTACCAACAATATGAAAAATTGCGATTGGCGCGGGGCGATTTCGACGCGGAGGAATTTGCATTAGCCTATGCTATTCTTGGAGCCCAACGCACAACCAAAATATTGGGAATTTTTGCAAGACTTGCAAAGCGCGACGGTAAGCCTGTTTACTTAAAGCACATGCCACGTGTGGCCCGCTATCTTGCGAGAAACCTTCGACACCCTAAACTGAGCGAATTGGCCGATTGGTTTATCGTGAATTTACCGGAAGCATTGGACATCGGGAAATCATGAATAAGCCAGACCCTAAGGTGGGCCAAAAAGCGATGGTACTCGCAGCCGGTCTTGGCACACGCATGCGTCCTTTAACTGATGTCATACCCAAGCCATTGATCAAAGTGGCAGGCAAACCAATTATTGAATATGGCTTTGATAGGCTACGCGAAGCGAAGGTAGATCATGTCGTTGTCAATGCACATTATTTGCCGGATCAGATCATTAAATGGTGCAACAGCTTTAGTATTCCAAAAACTATCATATCAGATGAAACTCATTCAGTACTCGATACAGGTGGCGGTATCGCCAATGCTTTGCCTCTACTCGGTCGCGACCCATTTTTTGTTCTCAACAGCGATTGCTTCTGGATCGACAAAGGCGAGCCTGCCTTACAAAGGCTGCGCAATTTTTGGGATGACGGAAAAATGGATTGTCTGCTTCTCGTTTGCGATCCATCCCAAACCACAGGTTATGACGGCGATGGAGATTTTGTGATTGCTGCAAACGGAAAGCTCGCCCGTCAGCGCCAGAACGCATTGGCCTATATTGGTGCCTATCTGGTTCATCCGCGGCTTTTTAAGAATGCCCCGACGGGAAAATTTTCGATGAATGTTTTATGGGACGAAGCCATAATGCAGGGCCGCCTTTTTGGCATTGCTCATAAAGGGCATTGGTTGCATGTTGGGATCCCCGATGCCATTTCTAAAGCAGAAGAAAAATTGAAACAGGTTTAATCAATGCCGACTAGTCTCCCGCGTGTTTACAATATAGCATCAGGCGGCGATTTCTTGGATGTTTTGGCGCATAATATTCTCAATGGCTTTCCGTTTGAAACAGGAACTGTCCGTGCTCCAATATCGCGTTGGACAATTCTTCTTCCAACGCGCCGCGCTGCAACACAACTGGGGCAAACCCTGTTGCAAGCCTCAGGTCAAAAGGCAATTCTATTACCGCGTATTAAACCTTTAGGTGATCTTGATGATGTTCAATCATATGATCAAATGGGAGAGAGCAGTCTACCTGCCGCCATCTCACCGACGGGACAATTTTTTATCATTCTGAGATTACTTGACAATTGGGCCAAAGAAAACCCGCTCATCACGCTGGCACAGGAAATTAGACATTCACAAACACAGGCCATTGCTCTTGCCAACAGTCTTGTAAAATTGGTCGATCAAATCGAAACTGAGGACGTAAATCTCGATAAGATTGGTGAAGCCTACGAGGCCGATCTTTCAGAGCACCGAAATGCAATTCTAAGCCTGTTGTCAATTGTCAGGAGTGAACTTCCAAAACGGTTGCACGAAGCAAATCTTTTGGGCCATTCAGACAGGCGTAACCGAACCATAAGATGGGAGGCCGAGCGAATTAGAAATGGCGAACGAATGGGTCCGATTATTGCGGCTGGTTCGACGGGTACGATTCCAGCGACCCGCGCGCTATTGCGGGCCATATCACAACATCCCTCGGGTGCAATCGTCTTGCCCGGCCTCGATCTAAATTTAAATGAACTGGCGTGGCAAACAATAAAGCCTGATCATCCACAATATGCATTGAAGAACATGTTGAGTGAGTTTGGCCTCGCACGCACCCAAATTCCAAATTTAAGCTTAGGAAACCAGGACCGTAATTTTCTGGCCTCCGAACTCATGCGTCCAACTGAAACTGCCGATCAGTGGAATGAAATTATGAGCGCTAATAAAGATAAGATCACTGCTGCTACGAAAAATCTTAAATTGATAGAAGCCTCTGACCGCCACATCGAGGCGCGCAGTATTGCTCTGATCTTGCGCGGTGCACTAGAGGAACCTGGTCAGACTGCGGCTCTCGTAACACCTGACCGCGATCTTGCAGGACGAGTAAGGTCTGAGTTGCAACGTTGGAACATCGAAATCGATGATTCTGCGGGTGAGCCCTTAACGCATTCAGGACTGGCTGGATTAGCGCAACGCCTTATTGAAGCGTTTTTGACACATTTCTCTCCAGCATCAGTTTTGAGCCTCTTAATCCATCCTCTTTGTAATCTTGGATTAGACCGAAATGAAATGCTGCTAGCGCTGAACAACTTAGAAATTGCAGTGCTCCGAAACTATAGCGTCAGCGATTTTCAATTGGCATTTAAAAGAGCCAGATTGGCATTTCTAAATGCGCAGCGGGTTCATCCCTTGGCAGCTAAACTGGTTGAAACCGATTGGCAATCGATGCAGGAACTGGTCACGCGGATTGTTGGGATTTCTACGGGAGTCGTTGCTCATGAAGTCGCCCCCTTTCAAAAACAACTTTCAATATTTTTGGGATGCCTACTAAAATGTGCAACAAAAATATCCGCAGATTCTATGGAAGACCGCAGTTTTGAAAAAATAGTTGCTGAAGTACTATTGGAAGCACATCACATCCCAGCCTGTTCTTTTTTAGACGCAGCTGCAATTATTAAGAATATTTTACGTGGGCAAACCATTGATCGTTCTTTGAGTGCCCACCCTCGACTGGCAATTTATGGCTTGCTTGAAGCCCGGATGATGCCTTGTGATATCTTAATTCTCGGTGGCCTCAACGAAACCAAGTGGCCATCTCAGCCTGATCCTGGTCCTTGGCTTAACCGACCGATGCGCGATGTTTTTGGGTTGCAGCAGCCTGAACGAGAAATCGGTGTAGCTGCTCATGATTTCACCCAAGGCTTATGCTACGCCAAAGTATATCTCACATGGTCAAAACGCGTTGATGCTGCTCCCCTCATCCCCTCGCGGTGGATATTGCGTCTCAAGGCAGTTTTGCAAGCAGCGGGTCTGTCTTCGCAGGATTTGGTTGATCAATCATGGGTCGCATGGGCCAAAGAAATCGATGAGCCGCTGCACCTTCAGCCCATTGAGAAACCAAAACCTACACCACCTGTCAAAGCAAGACCCACGCGCATCAGCGTCACTGAAGTAGAAAAATTGATCAGGGATCCATATGCTGTCTATGCCCGAAGAGTCTTGAAGCTTGAACCACTTCCACCCATAGCAAGGCCAGCTGATGCAGCGTTGCGCGGCATAATTTTTCACAATGCAATCAATGACTGGAACAAATTTCAACCCGAAATTCTAGCTGCTAATAATTTGGAATTCCTTTTAAAAGCTGGAGAGCATGCTTTCGTCCCTTATATATCGGACTCAGAAATAGCGTCATTCTGGTGGCCGCGCTTTAAAAAAATGGCAAACTGGTTGTCACAGAATGAGTTGAATTATCGTGTTGGCGTAAAGTCGATCAAGACTGAAATTTATGGCTCTCTTGAACTGGACATTCCGGGACATCAATACACACTTTATGGAACAGCCGACCGTATTGATATTTTAAGTAATGGATTGGCACGGATCATTGATTATAAAACTGGAAATCCACCAACTTCAAAACAGGTGACAAGCGGCTTAAGCCCGCAGCTGCCCCTAGAGGCCGCGATTCTGGCTTACGGAAAATTCGAAAATCTTCCGCAGCTTAAGACAGCGTCACTTGATTATCTCGCAGTCAGCGGTGGCCGAGAAGCTGGAGAGCTCATACCCATCAATCCGGGAGATGGCTTGCTCCTGATGGATATTATAGATAAAAAAACAGTTGATCTAAAGAGATTGATCACAAGTTATTTCAATTCAAACCAGGCCTATTTGCCGCGCGTGGCACCTTTCAAAGATGAGGGCGAACAAGACTACGATCATCTCTCAAGATTTAGGGAGTGGATGTTGGGAGGAGGTAAAGCGTGAACATGGCTTTTACACCAACCCCGCAGCAAGCCGAAGCCGCAGACCCCAAGCATTCAGTATGGGTGACTGCAAATGCCGGCTCCGGTAAAACCCATGTGCTTGTTGAACGTGTCATCCGCCTTTTATTAGAAGGTGCCGAACCCTCTACAATTTTATGCATCACATTTACCAAGGCCGCCGCGGCCGAAATGTCTTCAAGGCTTTTCGAGCGATTGAGCAAATGGACATCATTGTCTGACGACCAGCTGTGGTCAGAACTTGAACGGGTTGGGATTAGGCAGCCAGAGCCAAGTCAGTTGATCCGGGCGCGCAGACTTTTCACACTTGTTTTAGAAACTCCCGGTGGGTTAAAAATACAAACCATTCATGCTTTTTGTGAGCGTCTCCTGCAATTATTTCCAGTTGAAGCGGGAATGGCACCAGGCTTTCGTGTGCTTGATGACAGGCAAACCCGACTGCTGCAAGAGGCAGCTCAAGAAGAAATTCTAAATCAGGCACGAAGCGGCGAAAATACAGGATTATCTGAAGCATTTTCGATTGTTGTGGCGCACGCGGGAAGTGATGTTTTTGAATCATTGGTTCAAAGCTTCTTAGGTACGTCCCAAAAAATTAAAGACCTTTTTGATGTAAACCTAGATGCCAGTGATTTTGAATTATTGTTAAAAAATTTTCTGAGTTTAGATGTCTCGGAAAATTATGAGTCATTATCAAAAAAAATAAATCAGATTGATGAATTGGCCTATGAGTTTCATGCCAAAATTCTTGCCGAAAAAGGGCCATTCCGAAAACACGATGCTGCAGCCTTGATGCGGGGCGCAGTTAATCAAGATGAAAGATCAACGCTTCTCAAGCAAATCTATTTTACGCAATCTGAAAAACTTGAACCACGAAAATCTTTGATGTTTAAAGAAACATCAGATCGTTTCCCTGAAGCGCGTGAGTTTCTTTCGAATGAACAAAACCGATTGCAAGTTCTTTTTCAGAAGCAGGATATGGTTCTAAGGATTGAGGCATCGGCGGCTATCTATGCCCTTGCGAAAGCCATTTACCAAAATATCGAAACACAAAAAAGCCAACGCGGAATTTATAATTTTGATGATTTAATCAAGCGCACAAATGCATTGTTGCATAAATCTCACGCAGCCCAATGGGTTCTATACAAACTAGATTCAGGGCTAAATCACATATTGCTAGATGAAGCCCAAGACACCAGCCCAGCCCAGTGGAGCATCATCCAAGCATTAGCGGAGGAATTTTTTGCAGGGGCGGGCCGTCCGCTCGCACTTGAAAGAACAATTTTTGTCGTCGGTGATCGCAAACAGTCGATATATAGTTTTCAAGGTGCTGACGCGGAATCATTTGCCATAGCAAGAGAACGTTTTACCAAATTTATCGAGAGTAAAGGAAAATCGTCTGCCGAAATTCAGCTGAATATTTCCTATCGAAGCACCAAAGCGGTCTTGGACGCTGTGAATCTGGTGTTTCCTCCCAGCAATCCTCAGCGCTTTGGGTTTCCGGCAAAAGATACGTCTGAGCATGACCATACGACGACTCGCAAAGATGCCAGTGGTCGTGTTGAAGTTTGGCCGTTGATCCTCCCAGAGAACGATGATGAAATTATTGATCATTGGCAAGCTCCCATAGACCGAGAACCAGCCCAATCACCGAAGCGGCGACTGGCAAAGCAGATTGCAGAAACAATACGAAGCTGGATTGGGTTTCGTAAATTGGAATCTGAAAATCGCCCGATTGAACCAGGCGATATCATGATTCTCCTGCAGTCGCGTGGATCATTGTTTTCAATGCTGATTGCCGAACTTCGAAAAATTGGCGTTCCCGTGGCCGGCGCAGATCGCCTTAAATTGCGAGAAAGTATTGTCATTCAAGACCTGCTTATGCTTGCGCAATGGATTCTCTTGCCACAAGATGATCATGCGCTTGCCTGCGTTCTCAAAAGCCCATTTGTTCCCGAACGACTCAATGAGATACAGCTCTTTGAGTTTGCAAATGGCCGAGGGGCCAAAACACTTTGGAGCGTGGTCTGCGAAGATAAAAATAAGAATGCGCAATGGTTGGATGAGCTCATCGCAGCATCGAGCGAACTCACGCCTTATAATTTTTTCAACAAAGTCCTCTCGAGATTTCGAAAAGCGATGCTCGGTCGCTTAGGGCCAGAGGCTGGTGATGCCACGGACGCATTTCTTGACCAAACGCTTGACCATGAAATTGAAAATGGCTCAACGCTCGCTGGCTTTGTGCATTGGTTTAATGCAGGTGAAACTGAAATCAAACGTGAGCTTGAAAAAACCGCAGGCGAAGTTCGCCTCATGACGGTTCATGGTGCCAAAGGTCTTGAAGCAAATATTGTATTTTTGCCAGATGCTGCTTCTGTTCCAAAAGGTCGTGACGGAGATAGGTTGCTCATGATAAGCAATGAAAACCATGATCTTCAGCTTCCTTTGTGGATGTTGGGCGGGCTTTCAATGTCCGAAGAACTTTTGGAACGGATTAAAGTCGTTCAACTCAAGGAGGTCGCAGAACGTAACCGTCTTCTCTATGTTGCCATGACAAGAGCGCGCGACGAGCTTTATATCTGTGGTGCAAAAGGAAAGACCAAGGAACTCCCAAAGGACAGTTGGTATGCCATTGTCGAACCGATATTGAGCGTAACCCCGCATCAAACTGAAGCTAATCCAACACAGCAAGCACTGCCGCATCTGCAGAGCCAAAAATTGCCAATTCCATCTTGGGTTTTTGAAAAACCTCATGTTGAATCAATCAAGAGGACGCGCAGCGTTACAAATTTATCGTCTCATCTGCCGAGTGAATTTTTGGCGTCACGTACACAAGAACGACAGCGCGGAACCTCTATTCACGGCTTGCTCCAGTCTCTTCCGTTGATTGAACGTGAGCACCAAGTTACATTTGCCAAAACCCAAGCCAAACGCATTAATCTGGATGAGGCGATGGCCCTCTCTTTGGTCAAGTTGATAAATTTAACCGAACTTGCGGTGTTTTTTGGGCCGGACAGCGAGGCCGAAGTTGAAATATCAGGCATCCTTACGAATGGTCGCAACCTGATTGGCCGCATTGACCGCATCGTGCGTGGATCAACAGAAATATCTTTGCTGGACTATAAATCAGATCGCTCAGTGCCTGGATCTATTGGGCCTGAGCATCCTTACGTGCAGCAAATCGCACTTTATGCAGACTTGATCAAATTGGCATTCCCAGATCATAATGTCAAAGCTGCCTTGCTCTGGACGCAAACCTCTAAATTGGAGTGGATTTCAATTGAACTGCTTGAACAAGCCCGTGATCTGGCTTTGATCGAGGAGTGATCTGCTAGACCTTGACCCTAAGCTCAATCGTCACTACCTCTGTGACATAATTGATTTGGAGAAAGCTCATGTCCACCCATAAAGTTACCGATGCCAGCTTTGAAGCTGATGTACTAAATTCCTCAACACCTGTAGTGGTTGATTTCTGGGCGGAATGGTGCGGCCCTTGCAAAATGATTGGTCCATCCTTGGAAGAAATTGCCAAGGAATTAGGCCCCAAGGCCAAGATCGTGAAGATCAACATTGATGAAAATCCCGGCACACCTTCGAAGTTCGGCGTTCGCGGCATCCCAACCTTAATGGTGTTCAAGGACGGTAAGCTCTCAGCCACAAAAGTGGGTGCTTTACCAAAAAACCAATTGCAAAGCTGGATTGAAAGTTCGATTTAACGCTTGGCAGCTCCGCTGAGGGCCGACATGGTTTCACCGCTCTGCGTCGCCAACACATGGCCCGCCAGATAGAGTGAACCACAAATAACTATTCGTGGAGCAGGATGCAAAACAGCGGCCTGCTCCAATGCTTTTTCAAGCGATGGTGCAGAATCGGAAGCAATGCCATTTTGCTTTGCAATCTCAGCCAACTCATCAGCCGCAATCGTATTGATCTCACCTGGAATATCAATTGCAATAACACTCCCGGCGACGCCTTTGAAATTGGCGATAAAAGCATCCGGTTGTTTGGTGTTCAACATGCCCCAAATCATGATCAACGGTCTCGGGTTTTTAGCGTTCAAATCTCGCAGTGTTTGCGCCAACACAACACCCGCAGGCCCATTATGCCCGCCATCAAGCCATAGTTCTGTGTCAAGCGGAACCAACTCATTTAAATGACCGTTTACCAAACGCTGCATTCGTGCTGGCCATGAAACATTTAACATCCCCGCTTCGACGGCAGCATCTGTAATTCGTCCATCCTTCAGTGCACGAACAGCCGCAATTGCATTGCCAGCATTATCAATCTGGTGAGGCCCTTGTAGGGCAGGCAAAGGTAAATCCAACAAACCATCTTGATCTTGAAAAACCATCCGCCCATACTGCGTAAAACTCTGCCAATCTTGATTGGCGATTTTGAGCGGCGCACCTATTTTTGTTGCTACAGCTTCAATTTCATCTCGCACATTAGGAGACTGTGCGCCAACAATGCCAATTGTCCCGTGCTTCAGAATACCAGCCTTCTCACGAGCAATCTCTTCAATCGTATCGCCCAAATATTGTTGGTGGTCTAAACCGATTGACGTGATCACAGTTACCGCCGGATGATCAATCACATTGGTCGCATCAAGCCTGCCACCAAGCCCCACTTCCAAAATCAGATAATCTGCAGGTGTGCGACTGAACGCCAAAAATGCAGCTGCGGTTGTGATTTCAAAGAACGTAATTTGTTCCGAGCCATTTGCTTGTTCACATTCTTCAAGCAACGCTGAAAGCGCGACTTCTGAAATCAGTTCACCAGCGACTCTGATCCGCTCATGAAATTTCACCAAATGTGGCGAGGTATAACAATGCACCTGCAATCCCGCCGCTTCCATAATTGCGCGGGTTATAGCGAGTGTCGAACCTTTACCATTCGTGCCAGCAATATGGATAACAGGCGGCAGTTTCCTTTGCGGATTGCCAAGGCAATCAAGAATGCGCCACATGCGGTCAAGTGAAAGATCAATGATTTTAGGATGCAGCTCTAAAAGCCGCATCAATATTGCATCGCTGCGCGCCATGATTTAAGCGTTAACAGCAACCAAAGCACCAGCTGAAATTTCACGCGCTGAAGCCTTCATCAACATCCGCGCAATGCGGCTGACTGTGGTTTTCATCTCATGGCGATGCACGACTGAATCCACCATGCCGTGTTCACGCAAATATTCCGAACGCTGAAAACCCTCAGGCAATTTTTCACGAATGGTCTGCTAAATCACGCGCTGGCCGGCAAAACCGATTGTTGCTTGTGGCTCAGCCAAATGCACATCACCAAGCATCGCGTATGATGCTGTCACACCGCCTGTCGTCGGATTGGTCAACACCACAATGTAGGGTAGTCCTGCTTCGCGCAATTCCTGCACAGCAATCGTCGTGCGCGGCAATTGCATCAAAGATAAAATCCCTTCCTGCATCCGCGCACCACCAGAGGCCACGAAAATCACAAAAGGGCATTTCTTTGAAACTGCAAAACGCATGCCAGCGATAATTGCATCACCCGCCGCCATGCCAAGCGAGCCACCAATAAATCCCATATCCTGCACTGCAACCACCATGGATTGCTCATTCACTTGGCCGTAGCCAGCCTGAATAGAATCATCAACGCCCGTCTTGGATTTTGCATCTTTCAAACGATCCGCATAACGCTTCTCATCTTTAAATTTTAATGGATCAACTGCAACCGCAGGCCCTGAAATCTTTTCAAATTCACCGCCGTCAAACATTGTAGAAAGCCGCAATGAAGCAGGCATCCGGTGATGATGATTAGAGCCCGGAAACACAAATTGATTGGCTTCCAAATCCTTATAAAAAACCATCTGCCCTGAATCAGGATCCTTGATCCACATATTTTCAGGCACATCGCGTTTCACAACGCCTAAAATGCTGCGAATTTTTGGACGAACAAAATTCTTAATCCAGTTCATTTTATGCCCTTATACCCTTTGCAATTTCGCGCACCACATCATGAACCGCCTTTGGCGTTTTCGCGGTGGCCTTACCTTGTTTATTCAAACTCTTTTCAACAGCGCTGACCAAGGCTGAACCTACCACTACGCCGTCAGCATCTTTTGCAATCACACGCGCTTGGCCCGCAGTCTTAACGCCGAACCCCACACAGATGGGAAGCGATGTATGCTTGCGCAAGCGGTTCACATTTTGCTTCACACTTTTCAAATCAGGCGCTTTTGTGCCTGTGATGCCAAGAACCGAGACATAGTACACGAAGCCCGATGTATTCTTGAAAACTTTGGGTGCCCGCGCATCATCAGTAGTTGGCGTTGCAAGCCGAATAAAGTTTAGACCCGCATTCATGGCCGGAATACAAAGCTCATCGTCTTCCTCAGGTGGCAGATCAACAATGATCAAACCATCCGCGCCAGCTTTCTTGACATCGACCAGAAATTTATCAACGCCGTAAACATAAATCGGATTGTAATACCCCATCAGAACAACAGGCGTGTCATTATCCCCAGCACGAAACGCTTTGAGCATCTTCAAAGTCTTCTTCATCGTCTGACCACCAGCCAAAGCCCGAAGTCCACCCTCTTGAATAACCGGCCCATCCGCCATCGGATCGGTAAATGGCATGCCCATCTCAATCAGATCAGCACCAGCCTTGGGTAATCCCTGAATGATTTTGAGCGAGGTGTCATAATCAGGATCACCCGCCGAAACGAATGTAACCAGAGCCGCACGGCCCTCTTCTTTCAACGCAGCAAAGCGGCGGTCAATACGGGTGGTCATGTTATTCCTTCAAGTCCATTTACTCGGTCGTTTCGCACCGCTATCCCAAACACGAATGATTTGCACTTCTTGGGAAGTAACACGGTAGATAAATTGAAACGGGGTTCGCAAAACCGGAAATTCTCGAACATTGCTCTGCTCAGTTTCATGTCCAGCGAATGGATTTTGCCCCAATAATTTTTTTGTCCGGTAATATCCATTTTTTGCATTGGCCAAACCCGCGGGAAAAACCCCATGATAATATGTAAAAAACCAATCGAGATCACGTATAGCGGTTTCAAGAAAGCGAACCTTCATGCGCCTTGCTTTGCCGGAAAGATATCCGGTTGAGGCATCGGCAATTCATGGTCAATTCCCCATGCTTCAACCCATCGATCAACCGCTTCTTCGGAAACAAATATACCCTTATTGGCCTCTGCGATCACTTCTCCGATGCACTCGCGCTTATAATCCTTCTCATCAAGATATTCTTCAAGCGCTTTCTGTACCAGGTAGGCCGCAGAACGATCTTCAATCTTTGCTTCATTTTCGAGCCGGGCTTTTACATCTTCATCCAAACGAAAAGAAAATGGAACTGTGGCCATCGCTAATCTCCCTTATTGTGTTCACTGTAATACAATGAAAACAATCGGTCAAACACTAAAGCTTGACCCCCAAAATATCAGCCACAGTGAAAATATCCTTATCTCCACGCCCGCACATATTCATCACCATCAAATGTTCCTTGGGCAATTTTGGCGCAATCTTCATGACGTGAGCCAAAGCATGTGATGGTTCGAGCGCCGGAATGATGCCTTCCAACTTGCAGCACAGCTGAAACGCTTCCAAAGCTTCCATGTCAGTCGCTGAAACATATTGCACGCGCTTCATGTCATGCAACCAAGCATGCTCAGGCCCAATGCCGGGATAATCAAGTCCAGCCGAAATTGAATGACCCTCGGTTATTTGGCCATCATCATCCATCAACAAATAAGTCCGGTTGCCATGCAAGATGCCGGGCTTACCGCCAGTGATCGAAGCCGCATGTTTTTTCTTCAAGCCATGCCCTGCTGCTTCAACGCCAATAATCTCAACCGAAGCATCATCAAGGAACGGATGGAACAATCCCATCGCATTTGATCCACCACCAATGGCTGCAACAAGTGAATCCGGCAAACGACCCTCACGCTTCATCATCTGTTCTTTAGTCTCTCGCCCAATCACCGATTGAAAATCGCGCACCATTTCAGGATAAGGATGAGGTCCTGCCACAGTGCCGATGCAATAGAAGGTGTCTTCGACATTAGCCACCCAGTCGCGCAGCGCTTCATTCAGCGCATCTTTCAAAGTGCGCGAACCAGATTTGGCAGGCACTACTGTAGCTCCCAAAAGCTTCATGCGAAACACATTGGGGGCTTGGCGCGCGATATCAACTTCACCCATATAGATAATGCATTCCAAACCAAATCGTGCGCAAGCGGTGGCTGTGGCAACACCATGTTGTCCAGCACCGGTCTCTGCAATAATCCGCTTCTTGCCCATGCGCCGCGCCAACAAAATCTGGCCCATCACATTGTTGATTTTGTGTGCGCCGGTGTGATTAAGCTCATCGCGCTTCATATAGATTTTTGCACCACCCAAATGCTCTGTCAGGCGCTCGGCAAAATAAAGCGGCGACGGACGTCCCACATAATGTTCCAAAAAATCATTAAGCTCAGTTTGGAACGATGGATCAGCCTTGGCATCTTTATAGGCCTGCTCCAATTGCAAAATCAGCGGCATCAAAGTTTCGGCCACAAAGCGCCCGCCATAAATGCCAAACAGGCCTTTTTCATCAGGGCCTGTGCGATAGGAATTTGGAATTGCCGTCATGATCGATCCTTAAAATATAAACGGGTTCTAGCTGCTCAGCTTGGCTTGCTCAATGAATTTCCGAATGAGTGCGACATCCTTGATGCCGGGCGCTGTTTCAACACCAGACGACACATCTACAATCGGGGCACCCGTCATAGCGATAGCTTCCGCGACATTTTCTGGCGAAAGTCCGCCAGAGAGCATGTACGGGCCTTCATTGCCTTTGAGTAAAGTCCAATCAAAAGAAATCCCATTCCCGCCCGGCAAGGCATCTTTCAAAGTGTCTGGCGCCTTTGCATCAAACAAAATCAGATCAGCTTTTCTGAAATAGCTTTGCGCCTTTGCAACGTCAGAAGCCTCACGCACGGCAAGGGCCTTGATCACTTTCACGCCCGTCAGCTTCACAATTTCCAAAACCCGGTTCGGCGTTTCATTGCCATGCACCTGAAAATAATCCGGCCGCACACGCTTGGTAATGAGCTCAAATAATCTATCGTCAGCATCCACAACCAGCGCCACAACAGCTGCTTTGCCCTTGGCCATTTTAGCCAGAGCTGCCGCTTGTTCAACATTCACATTGCGTGGAGACTTGGCAAAAAACACCAACCCCACCATATCAGCGCCTGCATCAAGTGCGGCCTTCATGGTGACAGGTTCTGAAAGCCCGCAGATTTTAACTTGGGCCATCAGCGTAAACTCTGCAAAATCAATTGCGCAGCAGCGGCCGGATCAGCAGCCCCCGTAATCGCTCGCCCAATCACCAAAATATCAGCGCCTGCATCAATCGCGGACTTTGGCGTAGCCACGCGCTTTTGATCATGAGCCTCTGTATCAGCAGGACGAATACCGGGCACGACAGTCAAGAAATTCGGTAGCAGAGTCTTGCGAATTGAAGGCAAGTCTAGCGGCGAACAAACAACACCATCAAGATTGGCCATATTGGCAAGAATGGCCAGATGGGTGGCAAGCAGTTCAGTATTGAGCGCGGGGTCAAAAGCTACTCTCCGCAAATCTTCATTCGACAATGAAGTCAAAATTGTCACGGCAATCAACTTCGTCTCGGCCACCACAGCATCCCGCGCCGCCTTCATCATTTCAAGTCCACCCGTGGCGTGAACATTGGTAATAGCGGGGACAGGAGAGAGTTTTAAAAGCGAGCGCAACCCCTGTGCCACCGTGTTTGGAATATCATGCAGCTTCATATCCAAAAATATCGGAATACCTTGAGCGCCCAAGGCCTCATACCCCTTGGCCCCATGCGCATAAAAAAACTCCATACCAATTTTCAGCATCCCCACATGGCCGTGCAGTAACTTGGCCAGTTTAAGTGCACGAGGCAGTTCAGGCGTGTCCAAAGCCACACAAATGGGGTTTTTTGATTCCATAAAATAAACTTTCAATGACTCTCGATATCTTCCGCCACGTTCGCACACTGCTGTATGCAAGCACCAACGTTTAGTTATAAATTGGCTTTGGCTTCAATTTTCGCCAGAACCAGTTTCAGTGCCTCGTCTACCCCAAGCTCCGAAGTATCCACTACAATGGCATCCGCCGCTGCTAGTGTCGGCGCAATGTGCCGACCACTGTCTCTGGCGTCGCGGGCTTTGATGTCGGCGGTTACGTCTTCCAAGGAACTGGCAATGCCCAAACTTTGCAATTCCTTGAAGCGCCGCAAAACCCGCGCTTCGACTGAGGCGGTAATGAAGAATTTTACATCGGCATTAGGACAAATCACCGTGCCAATATCGCGGCCATCCAAGACTGCGCCCGGCAAGCGCCGCGCAAAATCTCGCTGGAATTTTAACAGTGCAGCACGAACTTCCGGAATGACCGCAACTTTAGAAGCGGCAGAACCCACCACTTCGCTGCGCAATTCATGATCTTCAAAATCATCCACATTTAAATCACGTGCAAATTCCGCAGCCTTCGCCACATCCGCAAAATCACTCTGTGTACGGAGCATTTGCAGCCCCACCATCCGGTAGAGCGCACCCGTATCTAAAAAATAAAATCCATAATGCGCAGCGATGCCGCGTGCCAGCGTGCCCTTGCCCGCCGCAGATGGGCCATCAACGGCCACGATCACGATAGTGATCCACTTAACATGATCATAAAGCTTGAATCCGCGCACCCATGCCATTCAACAATTCGGTAAAGCCCGGAAAGCTGGTGGCGATGAAGGCGCTGTCATCAATCTGTGTGTGAATGCGGGATGCTAGGCCCATGACCAGAAAGCTCATGGCAATGCGGTGATCCATATGGGTGGTCACGCGGCCACCACCGGGGGCACCACCGCCATGCACCTCAAGCCAATCATGGCCCGAAGCCGTGGCCACGCCATTGGCCTGAAGGCCGGCTTCCACAGCATTGAGGCGGTCGCTTTCTTTCACACGAAGTTCTTCCAAACCCTCCATGCGCGTGGTGCCCTCGGCAAAAGAAGCAGCGACAGAAAGAATAGGATATTCATCAATCATCGCAGGAGCGCGTTCCGGCGGAATACGCACACCTTTGAGGCGCGAATATTTCACATGTAAGTCGCCCACATCTTCACCACCAGCCACACGTCGGTTTTGAATTTCAATGTCACCACCCATTTCAATGAGCGTAGTGATAAGCCCGGTGCGCGTGGGGTTCAGCATAATATTTTCGATAATGATGTCGGAACCTTCGGTGATCAGTGCCGCCACCATCGGAAATGCCGCTGATGAAGGATCGCCCGGAATATCTATATTTTGTGCGTTAAGTTCATGCTGACCTTCAATAGAAATATGCCGCTCACCGTCTTTCATCGTCACACTGATTTTGGCTCCAAATGATGTTAGCATGCGCTCGGTATGATCGCGCGTCGCAATCGGCTCAACCACAGTTGTCACACCCTTGGTGTTAAGGCCAGCCAGCAACACTGCCGACTTCACCTGCGCGGAAGCCACCGGCAAAGTGTATGTAATCGGCTTAGCATTGGCCGCACCCTGCAGCTTCAATGGGAGGCGGTCACCCTCTGCCGTTTCGAACTTGGTTCCAAATGCCGAAAGCGGTCGCGTCACTCGCCCCATGGGTCGTTTCGACAATGAAGCATCGCCAATACAACGCGCGGTTAAATCGGTTGAAGCCATTAAACCGATGGCAAGCCGCACACCAGTGCCGGAATTGCCAAAATCCAAATCACCCGCTGGCGATCTAAGGCCACCCACACCCACGCCGTCCACCAGCCAAGTGCCATCCGGCAGTTTTTCAGTCTTGGCCCCCAAAGCTGCCATGGCTTTAGCGCTGTTGACCACGTCCTCAGCTTCCAAAAGTCCGGTTATGCGCGTCTGCCCAAGCGCCACAGCGCCAAACATCAAAGCGCGGTGCGACATAGATTTATCGCCGGGCACTTTAATGCGGCCTTTGAGGGCGGTTGATTTGCGCGAAATGAGCGGCGTTGGTTTTGGGGCCGAATGAGGCATGATCTATTTCAAATACACGGGTTAAAACCCTCTGTCACCTAGCCAAAACGAAGCTTTTGACATTCAGGGCAACCCGTGGCAGAAGCCCGCTCAATCAAACCGATTAGAGCGTTTTGACTTTTCGATGGAAAGTCAAAATCGCCCTAAATTTATATTGTCGATCAACTTTTCTGAACTTTGACGATTCCGTCAAAGTTCAGGTTGATCTATTGAAGGAATATGCAGTGGTGAAAGCTGAGCTTGGAACCAAGCGGACGTGCCCTAATTGTGCAACCCGTTTTTATGATTTGTTGAAGTCGCCGATCGAATGCCCAAAATGCGCTACGAGCTTTATGGCCATGTCAATTTTGCCGTCAAAAGCTGAATTCCCCGGTATGGTGCCACAACCACAGCCCAAGCCTCGTGAAGAGGCTGATGATGCAGATACCGGCGAAGTTGAGCTCATCAGTTTGGACGAAGCCGCAGCTGAAGAAAAAGGCGACGATGAAACCGCAGGCATTGAGGATGTGGATTTGGGCGAAGACAGCACGGACTCCACCAAAGACGACGAAGACGATACATTCCTGGTTGAAGAAGAAGACGAAGGCAACATGTCTGACCTCGTCGAAGGCGGCGGCAAGGAAGACGACGAAGAACAATAATTTAACCGGGTTTGGTTTTGTGCCAATGATCACTCAAGTTTTGCTTGATCCATGGCAAAACCCCAACTAGGTTCCGCCGCACAATTGGTGCGTTGTCCAATTGTCCCAAACTACGTGATTGAAAAAACGTGGGGTCATAGCTCAGTTGGGAGAGCGCTTGCATGGCATGCAAGAGGTCGGCGGTTCGATTCCGCCTGGCTCCACCAATCACTTTCGTACAAACTCACGGTCTTCTGCCATCACGCAAATAGCGCCGAGATTTCCGCAGCTTGAGGGAATGGTTACGCGCGATTGCGGTCTCAGTGGAGACTATTATGGCTGTAAATCAGGACCATTCTCGCCCCAGTCTCAGGCCTTCAAAAAGATTTTCCCAAAATCATGCTGTCTCATCCGCAGAGACCCGTTCGACAGTGGCCTGAGACGAGTTCGACAGTCCGCTTTTGCAGGTCTACTTCTTGGTTGGAACGTCTGCTTCCAGCTTTTTCAGCAGGCTTGAAGGAACAAGACCCAAGGCCCTGGCCAGTTCCATAAACTCAACAACGTCAATCCGCCGCTCGCCACCTTCAACTTTGGCGACATAGGATTGGTGTGTCTTCAAGGCGTCCGCCACCTCTTGCTGGGTCATCCCCGACTTGCGGCGTGCTTGCAACAACAGCTCTATGAGTTTCCGATATGTTGGGGAATGGAGACTTTTGGTCACGCGCGAGGTCCACGATATTTGCGCGATGATCAATAATTCCACTATAGAATAATCCCATATTGGCATAACGTGACGACGAACCCTTCGGGAGTTGTCAATGTTCCAATTCGTGATTGATCAGCCTCTGCTGGCTTACTTAGTTATGGGCATTACATGCGCCGCGATCTTTACCGAGACCCAGCGCTGGCTGCTTCCTTTGCGTATTCCAAAAGTCGAGATTTCCAGATTGGCTGACGAATTGATTGCCAATTTTGGTCCTCGAGCTGCAAATGTGGCAGCACTCGAGCAGGACCGGGCTTTGCATCATTCTGACCCTTATGAACAAAGTAAATGGCGGCGCGTTGAACGCGAGATCACGCGCAGGCAATAATATGACGCTGCCCCTCAGGCGATGCCAAGTTGCTGGCGTTGCATGGCCCAGTCCATGGGCAGATCCGTCATTTGGGTAACGCCGAGACCACGTGGCAATTTTCCATCAATGGCAGCTTGAACGATATCGGGTGCGAGGAAGGCCAAAGACAACGTGGAGCGGATGGTTTTCTCAGATAGGTTTTGTCTAACGGCAAGTGCGTTGATGTCTTTCGCTTGCCCGTCAATCAATTGATCAAGCCAAAACCGCCCCTGCGCAATGCCTTTGAGCAGTCGCGATCTGGCCTTACTGCGGATGGGACGGGTTGAAGCTTTGTCTGAACTTCCCAAAAGTTCGCGCTTGCGGGTGGCCGATGGCTTGGCCCACTGCACTGTCAAAACGTCCGCCTGCTGCTCAGATTCTGATTTGATTGTGATCTTCAAACAATCGGCAAGCACGGCAACTTGTTGAATGTGGCTTTGAACCCTTGCGCGGATTTGTTGTTCATCCGTTTCAGCGCTTCCCAAATGTTCAAGGATCGCTTTTGAAACCACAGTTTCAATTTCTATCGCGGGCACACGGTCAACCGATCCAGCTTTTGATTTTTGACCCTGGGCCAGAACCCAGGACTGATAGTAGTTGTATCTCAACCCACCCCTTTGCGCATAGGTGGGAGACATGCGATTGCCCTTGTCATCATACAATAGGCCAACTAGCAGGGCTCCTGATTTCTGATTGCTGTCACGTCTGTCGCTTGCACCAAATTTGCGGGTTGCTTGAACCGTGTTGAACAGGTCTGCGCTGATGATCGCGGCATGCTCACCAGGATAGCTCTGATCTCGATGGTTGATCTCCCCGAGATAAACCCGATTGCCCAACATATGGGAGAGCGGTCCTGTGGTGAAAAGAATGCCACCAAACTCTGCACCAGAGGCCCGCTTGCGAACACGTGAGGTGATGTTTCGTTCCTCGAGTTCGCGCACCAGCGCCGGGATGGACTTGAGTTTGGTGTAAAGCTCAAAGATCAAACGCACATCGCTGGCCTCGGCTTCGTCGATAAGAAGTTTCCGGCTTTCGACCTTGTAGCCATAGGGCACAACACCTCCCATCCACAGGCCCTTTTTCTTGGAGGCCGCAATCTTGTCGCGAATACGCTCGCCTGTGACTTCGCGCTCGAACTGGGCAAAAGACAAAAGCACATTGAGCGTCAGCCTACCCATTGATGACGTGGTGTTGAAAGACTGTGTCACGGATACAAATGAAACCTCATGGCCATCAAACAGCTCCACCAGCTTTGCAAAGTCTGCCAGTGAACGGGTTAATCGGTCCACCTTGTAGACCACGATCACATCGAGTTTCTGCTGCCGCACATCGGCCATCAGCTGTGTGAGCGCTGGCCGATCCATGCTACCGCCAGAATAGCCGCCATCATTGTATTGGTCTTTCAAGCACACCCACCCCTCGTGGGCTTGGCTCTTCACATAGGCTTCAGCCGCTTCCCGTTGTGCATCAAGTGAGTTGAACTCCTGCTCCAACCCCTGATCCGTCGACACCCTCGTGTAGATGGCGCAGCGAATGGCTGGCTTGGTGTGGGAAGATCTATTTGCGTTCATGCCAGAACCTCACTCGCTGTGTGCCGCTTCTCTTTCAGCCCAAAAAAGCGCTGACCATTCCAACTCGTCCCCGTGATGGCCTTGGCAACAGCTGACAAGCTGCCGTAAGTCTTGCCACTCCATGCATAGCCTTCTTCCAGCACCATGACCCTATGGTGAACACCGTCATGCTCACGCACAATAACGCTTCCGGGTTTCAACTTTTGGTCAACGGGATAGGGCAGTGCAGGTTCGCGGCCTGCTGCCATATCATCTGCAATCTGATCCAGAAAGTGTGCGGCGGCTTTGCTCAGCCCACCAAACTGTTGCACTTGTAAGCGATAGGCCAGCAGGCGTGGCAGCATAAACTTCGGCAGATGCGCAGGCATTGAGCCGCCAAGATGTGCGAGCCAAAAAGATTTCAGCTCAACTGCTGACAGTTGCTGCAGCCTGCTGATGTCAGGGAACGAGCTCATGATGCACCTCGTGCGAGGAAGTAACGACGGGGCTTGCCGCCCAAGGTGTGACACTCGTTGCTTCGACAGCTCGGTAGAAAGTGCGATGGAATTGCCCGAACTGCTCAAAATGCATGCGGTCACGAGGCTTGTGAAGGTTTAGCACAGCGAGCACAAGGCCAGGTCGGTGGTGGTCACGACCAACACGGCTAGTCGCTTGGATATATTCTGCTGCAGTCTTTGGCTGGCCTTGCACAACCATAAGGCCTAGGCGGCTGATATCGAGTCCGACCGAGATCATGTTGGTGGCGAGTGCGACATCGATTGTCTCGGCGTCTCTGCCGAATACGGATTCAAGACGCTGTTTTGCTTTTGCTACTTCGTCCGTAGTTACGCGCGAGGTCAGCTCCATCGGCTCCTTGATACGGCGATCTGCAAACGGACTATCCGCCGGATCAACTCGTCGGCGTTGTGCACCATAGCGTCCGGCACGATCACGCACCTCGTCTTCGACTATTCGGCGCGCACCTCCCAGTTCACGCAATGCGTTAAAATAACAAAGCGCCGTCATGAAGGGGTCAGCAGGATTTTTGTCCTTGGCATCTACTGAAACATTAGCGTCATATGCAGTTTGGGCCGCTGCAACGAGTGTTGTCAAAGATCTTAAGAAGACAAGCTTGGGGCCACGCCCTTGGGCGGCAATTCCGAGATAGAGCCGGGCCGAGTTGGTGGCTGAGGGAACTGTTCGCGCAAAGAAGCTATCGACACGATCAATCCCGGGTGGCGGAAAAATGCTGGTAGTGCTTCGGTCAAATAGAGCTGCTATTTGATCCGCAGCGCGTCTAACTGTTGCGGTCGATGCCACGATTTTGGGGCGAATGCGCGTCTCACCAGAACCCCGCGATGCTAGCTGGTCGATCGCAGCCTCATAGAGCCCGGCGACTGTTCCAAGTGGACCTGCTATCAGATGCAACTCGTCCTGAATAATGAGATCGGGAGGATCGAGAGACCAGCCATTTCCGAGTGGACGACCTTCGCCCGGTTCAGCAGCACCGTAGAAACCAACACCATCTTCGAAGCGGTCAACATGGCCAAAGAAAGCTCCGGTTTCGCCGACCCATGGTAATGCTGCGAACTTGTCGACTGTGGCGATCAGAAACGCTGGAAGGCGGCGGTAGATGGGTTCATCAACGGTAAGGACGGGAAGTGGCCGGTTTCGGCTAAAGTCACAACTCGTATTGACGCAGCGGATTTCGAGATTGGTTGGTGCATGCATATTCGGTGTGCACGCAAAGGAAGACGGCTTGAATTCGGTGCCACACCAAGGGCAAGCTTTGAGCGGTGCGGGTGCCCGTTTATCACGGCCACTTTGATACCGTCGCACGCGACCGACAGCGGTTGTTTCGTCGGATTTGCCTTTGCCGCCCAGTTTATTAGGTGAGGCGTCTGACCCAACCCAAAGTCCAATCTCAATCGGCCAGTCGCCGAGTAGGCGTCGGCCCTGTTCGTCAACATTTTTGACGTCGGTCCGCATCAGTTCGAGTGCGCAAACGACTCCTGCTGCACGAGCGAGTTGATCCAGCGTGAGAAGGCGCAGAGTGTAGCGCATGATGACTGCCACGCCTGCGCCGAGTACGCCAAACCCGCTAAGTCGCCGATGGGCAATGACGAGAGCTGCGAGGCCAAGATAGGCTTCGGTCTTGCCACCGCCAGTGGGGAAGAACAGGAGATCAGCAGTTTCGCGGTCGCCGTGACGGCGATCAACCAGCCCCGCCAGATTGAGCAATACAAAGGCAAGTTGAAATGGCCGCCATCGTGGTTCGTCGAGCGCCTGTGGATCGCCTGTTGCCCCTGCAATACGGCGGCGTGCTGCCATGGCGACCGCAAGGTTCATGAAGCGGAATGCAGTTCGTGCCTTTGCGTCAGTAGCAAGAAGTTCGATGCCAGTCGCGATCCTAGCCTTTGCTTTCTCCATGTCGGCAATGAGCTGCTCGGCAGTTTCCTTGCGACGCACGGGGAGGTCGTCGAGTTTATTACGCTCCGCGTTGATCCAGACTTCATAGAGAGTTGGAAGATCAATTAGTGCAGCCTTGAGTTTCGCGGCATCGCCCTCTGCCAAGTGAGCCAAGTTTTCCATGCCAAAGGAAATGCGGCTTTTCAAATCGGCGTCTTCGTTTGGTGCAACGCGTTCGACTTCAGCGGATGGCAGCGGATCGGTCCACACGCGGGTGACGCCATGGTTATTGCTTTCGGTCGCATCCCAACCCGCAGCGGCGTTTCGCCCTACTGCCCATTCGCTGAGGTCGCGATAATGCAGATCGGCAATCCGCAGGTCCAAATCTTGGGCGCGGTAGCCGGAAAGATCACGGCGTGGGCGAAAACCTGTTTTGCAAACCAGTTCAAGCCGCGCCTGAAAAGCGTAACTGACATCGGAATAGAAGCGATGCACCGTAGCGCGGCGATTGACAAGGAACACAGTCAGCGCACGCACGCGCTCGGTCTGGCCATCGGGTGTTGTATAGCTAAAGAGACGCGAATGGGTTTCGAGAACGAGACCGCCACCGCGCCGTTGTTCGGCAGCACTTTCTGGAATGACAATCGCCGAGCTTCGGCCTTCTTTTACCGGTACAACAACCACACGCTCCTTGGCGCTGCGAACCCAATCGACCATTGGTCGTTCGACGCGCTTCTTCTTGCCATCTTCGCCAATTTTTTCGGGTTTAGGCTCTGGCAAGAGTATATCCTCGGGCAATTGCGGCTCGGTGCGATAGTCGCCCCATGACACGCGTGCTTCAATCTCGATAACGTCAGGATGAAGCAGAACTGTCAGTCCAACTGACGAGGGCAGAAAACGTCGACGCGTGGTTGGTGCTTCGGGTTCCTCGTTGTCAGCGGCGGCGCCATTGGCGTTGTCAGGCTCTTCGACATCGAGTTCCATCTCTTCTTGAGCAGAAGGGTCGGTGTTGTCAGGGTCGCCGTCAAGTCCAAGAGGGTCTTCGGCGGGCGCTATAAATCCGGCAAGATACCAGCGTGATGGACTTTCGTTTAGCCGCTCACTTGCCAGATCGGCGTCCTGCAATCCCGGGCCGATCAAATCGCGTCTAAATTTTTCGACGATTTCAGTGCGAACTTCGAGGGAGGTTTTCATGGCTTCTTAATGCTCTCTTCAAGAACAAATTCACCCAAAACACGACTGAGCCATTTCGTCGTATGTTTTTCATCGAGCTTCTTTGGATTGAAGCCAGCTTCCGTCAACAATCGCTCGAGGGATATCATGCGGTCGCGACACTTCATGTGAACACCAAAGCGCAGGCTGGCCTTGTCAGGGCCACACAACACCCAAGCATCTTTCCGAGTCAGCGCATGAGCCCAAAGCGATTGCTCTCCGAGGTCGAGAGCAATCCCGTCTGCATTTAGCAAAACATTTGCGCGCTCAAGATCGGACACGGCGTGAACAGCTTTAAGCTCTTTGCGCAATTGCACAGGATCGATATTTTCCTCAGGCGTGCGCCGCTGAAATCCGGTCTGTGTTTCCATCACACAATCTTCAACAGTCTCGACAACGTAGCCGCCTGACAATGCACCCCATGTCCCATCCTTATGAGCGTCAAGTATTGTCATCGTATCGACGAGAACTGGACCGGTGTGCCGCGCCATGGAGCTTCACACACCATCAGGCTTTGCTACGCCATGAATGGCGAAGAGCTCAATCATTTCGTCAGTTGTCAGGTCCACTAATCCAGCGGCGCGACGGAGCGATACGCGGCCTTGATCAATAGCCTTACCGAGCACGTCCATAAAAAGATGTGAGAACAGCGGCGACTTTTCGGTATTCTTTCCGGCGTGACCATTGTTGCGAAGTTGCGCGTCCTTGATCTCTTTGCCAAGCGCCTGCTTCAAAACGCCAAGAGCGACGAGTCTCCACTTGAGCGCTGATGCCGTCACTTGCAGCTCATCAGCAACCGACTTCAATTTGTTAACAAGCTCGCCAGCATCTAAGTTTGCCCAGTCGCCAAATCGAGCCAGCACACGTTTAGGCATAAGCAATGCGGAAGCAAAATTATTTGCAAGTTGCTCAACGCGGTTCACACTGTACTCGGCTGAGGATTCGAAATGCTCGGGCGGCATTGCATCCCACGTTAAAATGTGAAACAGCTCATGCGCCAAATCAAAATTGCGGCGGCCAATATTTTCATTGCGATTGATCAATACGGCATCAACTTCAGGTAAGCGGCACGCAGCACCTGAAATTCCCTCAAACGCATCAACCATCAAAACCAGAATGCGAAGATCCTTTTCCATAACTTCGCCCAAGCGCACTGCAGGCACATCGCCAAGTTGGAATTCATCGGCGAACTGTTCTCCAGCTTCCATCGCCGCTTCAAATGTCGAAGTCTTTGCAATGCGAAGTGTTGTTCGAAGTGTTGGTGCGGACATTTTTACTTGCGGTGCAATCACACGGAAAGCCGCAATCCAACGTCCCGCCAACCTTTCATAGGCGTCAAGCTTGGCAGCCTGCACGCCCGTGTGCCGCCAAGAAAATCTGCCCTCCCCATCAAGCCGGAAGGGATCGGTGAAATAGTCGAGAGTTTCGCCCAGTTTGGTCACCGCAAGCATCAGCTCTTCAGCCGAAACTTTGCGTTCCCCGGTTTCAATGGCCGATACGGTCTGCCGGTCCTTGAACCCAAAAATACCTGCAAGGTCTTCCTGCGAAAGGTTTTTTCGCTCTCGTAAGGCCTTGATACGTGTTCCAATAAGTTGCGCGGTCATGCCAGTCTCCCTGCCCTCATGTAATCTTGCGAAATCTATTTTGCAAGATAATCTTGCAAAGGCGGGTTAATTTATTGTCGCTTCGATATAGTGTGTTCAGTGACTGAACGGACCACTAAATGTTGAATGTTAACTCAATCATCGGTCGCATCTTCTTCTTCATCCTCCCCTTCATCCGCCACTACCACCAGCCCGGCGGCGCGTTCTTCGGCGGCGCGTTGGGCGTTCAGGGCGAGAAGGCGGGCTAGGACTTCGTCTTTGAAGGTGGCTGGCCAGTCGAGGCGGGTTTTTGGCGTTTTGCCTTCATCCGCATCTTGTTCGATGAATTCGGGTGCGGCAGCGTCGGCCAGATCGTCCCAGCCATACCGGCGCGAAATGGGGCCTGCAGAAGATCTCTGTCAGCAGCTGTTGCGGAACGCCACCTTATTGCACGTAAGTGTGCAGCCAGCACCTCTGCCTTGTCGGGCAAGCCAGTGCCAATATTTCGCCAGCTGTCTGTATCGAGTTCAACAGCTCCGATTTCAGCGTCCCAAAGTACGTCAAGTCTTTCGCCCTGAGCATCATCGGAGATACATGATAATCTCAGCGTCTGGATGTCATTCGCTTCACCGATGACGTCCTCTACCAACCAAGACTTCCCCCTGATACTTACGAAGCTTGGTGTTCCGATTATTGTATTCAATTGTTTTGCCCAATCCCCAAAATTTATAATGCAACTAAAAGAAAAAGAATGCCATTCTGAATTTTGAGCGGACCCCTGCAACATTTAGCCCCAAGAAATATTTACCGAGGCCACTGCGAAATTTTCTCGCTTAGGCAGGTTTTTTTCTTAAGGATACTATAGCTTCTGCCTGAGTGGCAGCAGCTTCAAGATCTGCGTCTTTCATGACTTTAGCTGCCGCCAGTAAGCGGTCTTGCAGAATAGTGCGTTTTGAGTGCTCAGTTAAATGACTCCCGACACCCAATAATTCATTGGGGGAGGAGCAAAGCACGTCAGCGATTTTGACTAACAACGCTAGGTCAGGCTCGTTTCTGCCGCTGACGTAATGAGCATAACGACGCTCACTGAGTCCGACACGGCGGGCGACTTCGGCATGGGATAGGCCCAGTTCTTCGGCGCGACTTTTGAGGTTTTTGGCGAAAATCAGCATATGAACAAAATGTTCCTGCTGGGTTGAACTTGTCTATGTAGGATATGTACGGTAACTACAGAACAAATCCTGTGGTTTGATATGTCTGAAACTTATTCATCGATTGTAAAATGGTTGGTAGTTGCACTGGCATTATCGCCAGCTTGGGCCACTTTGGTGTGGCACTTATGGATGGTAGCAATCAAACCACGTTTAATCCCACGCGAACGCATTATCCGGATGGCAGATGAACTCAGAATCGAATATGGCGAAGCAGCCGAGGACGTGGCCTTCACTTATGAAGACCGGGCGTGGCGGCGCTCCGAGACACTTGAGCAGGGCATCTGGCACCAAGTGCGACTTGAACTCTATAGGCGGCGCGAAGTTAGCCGCAAAACATCCGTTTCACGGCAGTAAAAACGACTTAGAATTAGAGGTTGCTAACGTCTTCTCCACGATAATGTAGAGTGAACGATCGCTCATATTTATCCCATCACTTATTTTCCAAAATGTCAGGGTATTTTTTGACGACGTCCGCCTCGTCCGCATTTGCCTTGTGATCAACAAACTCAATTCTAAATACGCCTCCCAAACTCTTCACGTCATCAAGCTCCCATTTGACCGCGAGTTCTAACCAAAGCTGTATCGCCTTAAGATCACCTTTCATGACCCTATTTCTTAAGGCCATGAATGCCAATTCAGCGGAAGATAGCTTTCTCAATCTGCCTTTATCAGTCACAGTCAGCTTTTCATTCATGACTTTGCGGAACAAGCCTTTAGCGTGAAGGCACCCTTGGGCCTGCCTGTTCGATTGCCTGATTGCCCGGGTTTAAACCGCGAATGCGTCGGCGGCTTTTTATATCCGACCATTTCACGGGTTTGGTTTGATAGATTTTCTTGAGCAGTGATATCTGGCTCGATAGCGTTGGAATTCAATTTTGATTGATTGTTGTTGTCATCGCCTTCATCCATGGTTTGCCTCCTGCGATATGGCGCTATGGGCCGACGCGGTTGCTTCAACACTTACGGGATCCGATATGCATGAGGCACTGAGATATTCAATTCTAAGTTCATTTGTCATTACACATACTCCATAGATAGGTTGACTCTAAAATTGAGTCCTACCGGGCGGAGTAGATGGAATTACCATAACCTAGAGCATCGGATGGTCAATTGAATCCATATCCAGCTGCGGTGAAGTAGTTGGAGCATTCTTCGTCCGTGAACAAACTGCAAATGTTGCCGATTGC
>JAYVPZ010000351.1:0-5203 GCA_043757105.1 Aestuariivirga sp.
GCCACATTCGTGCCGGGGCGCAAAGGCAAGTGAAAGCTCGCTTCGATGTGCGGCGAACGCACCGAGTCGGTTTTGCGTGGATCGGCCACGATCAGTTTCGCGCCAGCGCGAATGCGCTTTTTCATACGTGATGCAAAAACCGGATGGCCGTCGGTTGGATTGGCACCAATGATCAAGATGACATCAGCTTTTTCGACTGATTTGAAATCTTGCGTGCCTGCTGATGTGCCGAATGTTTTCGACAGGCCGTAACCTGTTGGCGAATGGCAAACGCGGGCGCATGTATCGACATTATTGTTTTGAAACGCAGAGCGGATCATTTTCTGCACAACGAAAACTTCTTCATTGGTGCAGCGTGATGATGTGATGCCGCCGATTGAACCGCGGCCATATTTTTTCTGAATGGATTTGAAGCCAGAAGCCGCATGAGCAATCGCTTCGCCCCAGCTCACTTCTTTCCACGGATCAGTGATCAGTGTACGGATCATTGGTTTAGTCACACGGTCTTTGTGTGTGGCATAGCCCCAAGCGAAGCGGCCCTTCACACAGGAGTGGCCTTCATTGGCGCCGCCGTCTTTATAAGGCACCATGCGCACAACATCATCGCCTTTCATTTCGGCTTTGAATGAACAGCCTACGCCGCAATAGGCGCAGGTGGTGACGACTGAATGTTCAGGTTGGCCTTTTTTGATAACAGATTTTTCAGTGAGTGTGGCGGTAGGGCAAGCCTGTACACATGCTCCGCAAGACACACACTCCGAAGCCATGAAGTCTTCGTCCATGCCCGCTGAAACATGCGATGCAAATCCGCGCCCATCAATGGTCAGTGCGAATGTGCCTTGCACTTCTTCGCAAGCCCGAACGCAGCGCGAGCATACGATGCACTTTGCTGGGTCGAATGTGAAATAGGGATTGCTCTCATCTTTTTCCTTAAAACGGAAATTCTCGCCCACACCTTCGCGCTTGGCCGAAACGTGATTATCGCCGTCATAACCGTAGCGCACGTCGCGGAGGCCAACAGCTCCTGCCATATCTTGCAATTCGCAATCGCCATTGGCAGCGCATGTTAGGCAATCAAGCGGATGATCAGAAATATAAAGTTCCATCACGCCTTTGCGTAAGTTGCCCAAACGATCGGATTGGGTTTTTACTTTGATGCCAGATGCAACAGGCGTTGTGCACGATGCAGGCGTACCCTTGCGGCCTTCGATTTCAACGAGACACAAACGGCATGAACCAAATGAGTTGAGCGAGTCAGTTGCGCAAAGTTTTGGGATTTTTGTGCCCAGCTCCATTGCTGCCCGCATGATCGACGTGCCCTCAGGTACGGTAATGGAATGGCCATCAATCTCTAGCGTGACCATCTGGGTCGCATCTGATTTTGGCGTGCCGAAATCGGTTTCTTTGATCAACATGGGATGACCTCTTTAATAATTAGCAACCTTCTCCCGCGAGGGGAGAAGAAGGAAATGGAACATCATGATTTTTCATTCTGCCGCCTGCAATGTTGCTGGCCGATAAAAATCTTCGGGGAAATATTTAATGGCGCTCATCACCGGCATCGGTGTTAAACCGCCCATGGCGCAGAGCGAGCCGTCAGTCATGGTCTGACAGAGGTCTTCGAGCAACAGGAGATTAGCATCGCGGTTTTCGCCGGCGACGATCTTATCGATGGTTTCCGCACCACGCGTAGAACCGATCCTGCACGGGGTGCATTTGCCGCAAGATTCAATAGCACAGAATTCCATGGCAAAGCGCGCTTGAGCGGCCATATCAACGGAATCGTCAAACACCACGAGTCCACCATGGCCAACCATTGCTGCATTGGCGGCGAAGGTTTCATAGTCCATTGGCAGATCAAATTGCGACTCTGGGAGATATGAACCAAGCGGGCCGCCCACTTGCACGGCGCGAAGTTTGCGACCTGTGAAAGTGCCACCGCCGAAATCATTGATCAGTGTACGGAGCGTTATGCCAAATGCTTTTTCAACTAAACCACCTTGTTTGATATTGCCAGCCAATTGGAATGGCAGGGTTCCGCGCGAACGGCCCATGCCATAATTCTTATAGGCCGTTCCACCTTTGGCGAGAATGAATGGAACAGCAGCAAAGCTAAGCACATTGTTGATAATCGTTGGTTTGCCGAAAAGGCCTTGCAGTGCCGGGATAGGAGGCTTTGGGCGAACCATGCCGCGCTTACCCTCGAGTGATTCTAACATCGCCGTTTCTTCGCCACAAATATAAGCGCCAGCACCACGGCGCACTTCAAGTTCAAAAGAATGATCCGTGGACTGAATGTTTTGGCCAAGCCATTTTGCGGCGGCGGCAATGTCGATCGCTTCCTTCATCGTCGCAATCGAGTCAGGATATTCCGAACGAATATAGATGAAGCCTTTGGTCGCTCCGGCAGCGAGGCCAGCAATCGTCATACCTTCGATGAGCATGAAGGGATCACCCTCCATCACCATCCGGTCAGCAAAAGTTCCGGAATCACCTTCATCAGCATTGCAGCAAACATATTTCTGGTCGGCCTTGGTATCGTGAACAGTTTTCCATTTGATACCTGTCGGGAATGCCGCGCCACCACGACCGCGCAGGCCAGACTCGGTAACCTCGGCAACAATTGCAGAAGCGTTCATCTTGAGGGCTTTTTTCAAACCTTCGAAACCACCATGAGCAATATAATCGGAAAGTGAAACAGGATCAGTAATTCCTGCGCGGGCAAAAGTCAGGCGCTCCTGATTTTTGAGATATGGCAGTTCATCAACGAGTCCATAGCCCAATTGGTGTTTGCCACCCTCATAAAATTTTGCAGCAAAAAGTTGTTTCACATCGCCAACATCAATGGGGCCGTAACCTATGCGGCCATTTGGGGTTTCAACTTCAACAAAAGTCTCTAGCCAAGCCATGCCACGCGAGGAATTACGAATGATCTGTACACTGATCTTTTGAACAGTAGCTTCTGCTTCGATGGCCAAGGCCACTTCATCAGCACCAACCGCTTTGGCAGAAGAATCGCGTGGGATAAAAATTTTGATCATGCGCGAAGTCCCTCGATCACTGATTTGACTTTGTCAGCGTTGAGGCGGGCGAGAGGCCGATTATCAATCATCATTGTCGGAGCCGAGGCACAAAGGCCCAAGCAATAGGTGGCCTCCAGTGTGATCAGACCATCCGCAGTAGTACCGCCCATTTTTACATTCAAGAATTTTTCAACAGCTGCAACCAAATCCCGCCCGCCCATCGATTGACAGGCTTCAGCACTGCAGAGTTTCAAGCTGTGCTTGCCTGTCGGCTTCAAATGGAAATCGTGATAAAAAGTCGCCACACCATAAACCTCGGCGCGCGATAAGTTCAACGCATGAGCGATGGCGGGCATGGATTTTTCGGGCACGTAGCCCAATTCATGTTGCACATCATGCAAAATTTCAAGCAGCGCATCCGGCCTATTGCCGTATTTTGCACAAACCGGAGTCGCCGGATCGGATTTGCCGAACTGCAGATTGAGGGTTGTTTTCTTGGCCATGACGTACACTAGGCCATAACTTCTCGAACTACTAATAGTCTAAGCCTATTGCGCCATAGGTACCGTCAATCAAATCAATAAATTGTTTCGCCAGCCTTGAGGGTTATAACATTTATTGTATCCGCGACAGGCATGATCGATTGCACAGGCGCTATTTTGGCTGCTATTTTTTTAGCCTTTTTGGGCTCGGCAGTTTGCACTGGATGAATGCCTTCAGTTGACCAGCTTTCATTTTCCAAAATTTTCGAAGAAGGAATTGTTGTTTGGCCGTGCTCCGCCAGGCCCATTCGTGCCAGTTGCAATTCAGCGCGAAGCCGTTGAACCTCAAGTTCGTACAATGCACCACAATCAAGACGGCGGGGCGTTTCACCCAAAGGAATGACGATGCGGGAATAGATAGCGCCAGACTCACCCAAACCATTGCCACCTGGTGAGCCTATCACACCGGAATCGAGGTAAGCGCCGTTACCGCCAACGGCCGACTTGCAGGTTGTTCCATCGGCCGCTCGCACTTCGTCCGAACCCGATGGCAAAGTTGCATTTGGCAAATTTACGCCAAACTGCGTGTTGCTCTGGTAAAAGTTTGTGTCATTTGCCCAAACCTGATTATGGTAGGTTACAACCACAATCGCTGAAACGATCAAAGCCCGACATGCGTTGCCAGATATTTCCCACATACTTGCGTCCTCAATTTTGAACCGCCATCAGTTCCAAATATAGCTTCTGCACATATTCTGATGCGCCTTTTGGCCATGCCACCGAATGGCACGACAACAACAACACTGCGTGAACCCAACCCGGGGATAGTTAATTCGGATAGCGATATGTTCGCATCAACAGGGAAGAACTTGTCATCATAAACCCTCACTGCAAAAGTTTGTTTCTGGGGGTAAGGGTTGCCAACCAGAATGCGGATGGCAAAATTCTCCGCAACGCTGCGCGGCTCGCCCCGCATTGGTGTTACGGATTGGGCCAAGCTTCCAGCACTCATTGCCACCAGTCCAGCCAGAATGACGCAAATCTTATTCACAGCGAACTGTCACAAGACCGGTGTAGGCACCTGCCGCAAAATTGCCGCTCGTCTTGACGGCGGACATATTGACAGAAACGGCTGTATTTCCGGGATTCAGCAAAGTTTGCGTAGATCCATTGACACTGCCACTCGTCGTCGCGCCAGACAGCGCATAGCTGCTGGACAATGTGGCAGACGAAATACCGGTTGGTACATCAGTTGAAACATTAAAAACTATACCAGTAGAGATGGCGGTTACCGTACTTACCGAACCGCCAGTGTTTGTTGAGCTCAGACTTGTGTAATCAGCATTTGGCGCAATAACGCCAGGTGTTCCTGCCGTTAAGATGCACGTCGACACAACCGTACCGGAGAACGACGCAGTGCCCGTTGCTGCGAAACTGTTAACCGGCGCCACCAGTAGTGCAATTGTCAGAATTAAATTGAGTTTTTTCATTTTGCTGCCTTCCTGTTTAAAATTGATCCGCAGTGAATTGCGCGGACTCTTCTAATAGGTGTAAAAAGTTAAAGTGGATTAGCAGCGCATGGTTTTCTCTCCCATCGTAACTAACCCCAGTTGCGGTTAAGCTACCATGCTGATGATGGTTCCGATTTTTGGTTTATTGGAACTGAAACAATAGGCTACCAGACATGACAGGATGTGG
>JAYVPZ010000352.1:0-5192 GCA_043757105.1 Aestuariivirga sp.
CGAGTTGTTTCGCAAACTGGCCGAGCAATATCCCGGCATGGAACCACACATCAAACGCGGGGTAGCGGTTTCGATTGATGGCAAAATTTATCGTGATCAGCTCGACACGAAATTACCTGTATCATCCGAAATCTATCTTCTGCCGCGCGTTCCCGGTGGATAGGGTTAAAAATAATTCGTAGGAATGTCTTGACTTTTCGGATTTAGCCTCTATATGGGGTTGATGAAAGGACAGCAGATGGATTTAAAGGCGATTTTTACAGGACGGTTTTTTGGGCTTACTTATAGCCTGATTATTGCTGTCTTTGCGGCACTGGCCCTTGAAGGCATGCCTTATTTTCCAAAGCTGCAATGGGGCATTTTTTTGGGTGCGACTGGACTTGCGTTGGTTGGGATTCGTGATCTTTTTCAAACCCGCCATGCGATTTTGCGCAATTATCCCGTGATTGGACATTTGCGGTTGGTTGTATTCAAGCCCAAACGTGTCACACAGGCCAATGCCCTACGAGGGTGGCAACGCAAGACCCACTGCGCCAGCGGGCGATTGTTGTGCCGAGTAAAGCCGAGTGGATTAAGAATTTTCATCATGAAACCATTAAATCATTGGCTGAAATGTTGGCCGCTGCGGGCATGACTTCGCCAACCGATTTGCGGCCCTTTCACATTTCCAGACGAGGTGGAGGCGGGCGAAATCAGAAAGTTGGCTGACGGTGCGTTGAGCATTTTTCACGGATTGCACAAGTTCCGTTAAGCTATCATACCTCTCTTATGGGAGTTTGATCATGTCTGGATTTTTGCAATCACTGGGCCTTGAGCTTGAAGCGATAAAAATGCAATCGCTTTGGAAGTCTGAGCGTGAAATTACAACCGCACAAGCGCCCAAGATTGGCGTGGCCAATGGACGGAAAGTTTTGAATTTTTGCGCTAATAATTATCTGGGGTTAGCCAATCATCCGGCCCTGATTGAGGCGGCTAAGCACGCGCTCGATACGCATGGACTGGGCATGGCCTCTGTGCGATTTATTTGCGGCACGACGGATTTGCACAGGGCGCTGGAGGCTCGTATTGCGGATTATGTGCAGATGGAAGATTCGATTTTGTTTGCGGCCTGTTTTGATGCCAACGGAGCGGTTTTTGAGCCGCTGTTTGGCGAGCAGGACGCGATTATATCTGACAGCTTGAACCATGCTTCGATTATTGATGGCATTAGGCTTTCGAAGGCCAAGAGATTTCGGTTTGCCAATAGCGATATGGGGGATTTGGAAACCCAATTGAAGGCGGCGCGAGAAGCCAACGCACGGCGTATCATCATTGTGACGGACGGTGTTTTTTCAATGGATGGTTACTACGCCAACCTGAAAGTCATTCGCGTTCTTGCAGATCAATATGACGCGTTGATCATGGTGGATGATTGCCATGCGACGGGATTTACCGGGCCGCAGGGGCGCGGAACACCAGCGCGTTCGGGCGTGAAAGTTGATATTCTCACAGGTACTTTGGGTAAAGCTTTGGGTGGTTCAATGGGAGGGTATGTGGCGGCTTCAAAACCTGTTGTTGATTTGTTACGTCAACGGGGGCGGCCGTATTTGTTTTCGAATGCGTTGCCGCCAGCGATCGTGGCTGCATCACACAAGGCGATTGATTTGGCTGAGGCTGGTGATGATTTGCGGGTTAGACTGAATGATAATGCGATTGCGTTTCGTTCTGGGATGAGTGCTGCAGGATTTAAGCTTCTGGCAGGTGAACATCCGATTATTGCTGTGATGCTGGGTGAGGCTGAAATGGCGCAGAAATTGGCGGCGCGGCTTTATGAATTGGGGATTTATGTGACTGGATTTTTCTTTCCCGTGGTGCCCAAAGGTGGGGCGCGCATTCGCACTCAAATGTCGGCGGCGCATACGCCTGAACACATTAAAACGGCCATCGCTGCGTTTACGCAAGGGGCCCAAGAATTGGGAGTTATTTGATGCGGGCGTTAGTTAAGGCGGAGCCAAAAGAAGGTTTGGTGTTGCGCGATGAGCCAACGCCGCAAATTGGTGTCGATGATATTTTGATCAAAGTGGCCAAGACTGGAATTTGTGGAACTGATCTTCATATTTGGAAATGGGATGAGTGGGCGCAGAAAACCATTCCCGTTCCGATGGTGGTGGGGCATGAATTTGCCGGGCGTGTGGTTGAAGTGGGCAGTCATGTGCGCACTGTAAAAGTGGGAGACCGGGTTTCAGGCGAAGGTCATTTGATTGGCATGAAAAGCCGCATGGCCAGAGCAGGACATTTTCATCTTGATCCGGAGACGAAGGGCGTTGGCGTGAATGTGCCGGGGGCTTTTGCTGAGTATTTAAAAATTCCAGCGTTTAATGCGATCCATTTGCCAGAAGAGATTGATGATGAGATTGGAGCGATTTTAGATCCACTTGGCAACGCTGTGCATACGGCTTTATCATTTGATTTGATTGGCGAAGATGTGTTGATTACGGGTGCTGGGCCGATTGGCATTATGGCTGCTGCTGTGTGCCGGCATGTGGGCGCGCGGCATGTGGTGGTGACCGATGTGAATGATTACCGCCTTGAACTTTGCAATCAGGTTGCCGACGCTGTGACTGTCAATGTTTCTAGGCAAGATTTGCGCAGTGAGATGGATAAGTTGGGCATGCGCGAGGGCTTTGATGTGGGGCTTGAAATGTCTGGCGCTCCGGCGGCTTTTGAACAGATGACCAAGCATCTGATTATGGGCGGTAAGATTGCGATGCTGGGCATTCCATCTGGTAAAATGCCTGTTGATTGGAATGCGATTATTTTTAAGGCGCTGACCATTAAAGGCATCTATGGCCGCGAGATGTTTGAGACTTGGTATAAAATGATCGCTATGCTGCAATCGGGATTAGACGTGCGCAAGGTGATTACGCACCGCATGAAAGCGGCAGATTATAAAACGGGGTTTGACCTGATGAAGCAGGGGAGCTGTGGCAAGGTTGTTTTGGATTGGTTGTGAGTTTGTTATGCTGCGATGCTGGAGTTGATTTTTTGTAAGGCACGTTGGAGTGCTGCAAAACAATTAGCATCAAGTGCAGTGCCAATATCTTCGTTCATGATACTTAGGGCTTTGGCCATTGGCATGGCTTTTCGGTAGGGGCGGTCTGCGGTGAGGGCATCGAAAATATCGGCTACGGCGAGGATGCGCGACTCCAGCGCTATTTCATCACCCACCATTCCCTTTGGATAGCCTTTGCCATTCAACTTCTCATGATGTGCGGCGGCGATGGGGGCCAATTCTTTGAACACAGAAATGCGCGACAAGATTGTCTCGGTTTCTGTTGCGTGGTTGCGCATGGAGACCCATTCGGCATCATCAAGCTTCGCAGGCTTATCGAGGATCGAGTTGCTGACGCCCAGTTTGCCAATGTCGTGAAGAAGGGCGGCGCGTTTGAGCCAACGTCTATGGGGTTTTGTTAGCTGCATTTCTTCGGCAATCATGTCGGAGTAAAGTGCCACGCGTTCGCTATGGCCTTTGGTAAATGGGCTTTTGGCATCGACCACTTGAGCGAAACCTTCGGCGATGTCGTCGAGATAATCCTCGTCAAAATTGATCGCAGAATTTGTGGGTTCGAGTTCGAGAATTGACGAGCGCAAATCATCATCTTGCATCGCGTCCCAGAATGAGGGCCGCGCTGCCACTGATCTGAATGCTTTCACAAGTGCTGGATCAAACCATGTGCCGGAACGGTTTTCGATTTCTTTGCGGGCTGCATCCTCGCCGCCTGACATGCGGAAAATATCAACGACTTGAGCGAGAAGAGCGATGCGTGCATAGAGCGATATGTCTTGGGCCTTTCTGCCTTCGGGCTTGCCGCTGCCGTCCCAATGTTCGTCAAGATCATGGATGCCTTGTGCCACTGCCTCACTGAAGCGCATTTTTCGTGCAATATCGGCTCCTCTGGTGCAACGGGTTTCAATAAGCTCGCAGGAAATTTCGCCGCCATTTTGAAAGATATTGATGATGGCACGAAAGCGTTCGGCCATGCCTGCTTGGAGGCCAGTGTGCGACATGACAAAGCGCAGGGCTTGCGGCAGGCTGCCACCCACCAATTTAAAATCTTTTTTGAAACTCAAATCATCAGTGAGATAGAGCTCACACACACGCGCGGCATTGCTGCTGCAACCGAGGTCTTTGAGCAATAGGGTGTAATAGAGTTCCCATGTTTGTTGATCATCGAGTTTGAGCTCTTCTGCAATCAAAAACCCGATCCAGCAGCAGCGCACAGAGTGCCCCTGTGGTTGACCTTCGGTGATGTCGAGTGCGTAGGTAAGCGCGCTTAAGACTTCTGCGAGGCGAAGTTTTTGGTTTTGGGATTTGTCGCTTTGAAATGAAATCAGCATTTCTCATTTTGGGAATGGGACATTTAAGATTAGATTAAAAACGACACTAAGTTCACGCGAGTGTGAACCTACCCATCAATCTGCTTTCCCATAATCGCAATTGCTTGCTGATAAACAGTGGCGGCGTTCCAACCTTGGATCGCGCCGAAGTTGGCTTCGCCGGGTTGATAGCCACCGCCTGCGCGCCAGCCGTGGCCTTTGAGGAAGTTGGCGGTGGAGGCGAGTGCGTCGTTTTTATTATTGAGGTTACGGCCGCCTACACCATAGAGCATGATGTTCTTCGGCATGAATTGGGTTTGGCCAACTTCGCCGTGCATTGCCCCGCGTGTGGCAGGAGACATGGCACCGCTGTCAACCAATTTTAAAGCGGCCATTAACTGCTCAGTGAAGAAGGCTGTGCGGCGGCAATCATAGGCTAAAGTGGCAGCGGCGGAGACTGTGGGTTGATTTCCAGTGACCGCGCCAAAACCTGTTTCCATGCCCCAGATAGCAAGGATGGGGCCGGGGGGAACACCGTAACGCGCTTCTAACGAGGCAAAGAGCGCGGCGTTGGCTTTCTTTAAACTCTTGGCGCGGGCGACGATTCCGGCTGAGCCACGCTTGGCCATGAAGGCGGGAAGTGAAAGTTTAAAGCTTTTTTGGTGGCGATCCGCATAGATTGTTCCTGTCGAATACGTGGTTCCGGCGAGAGCGGAAAGGCCCCTTGCACCAATGCCAACTGCCTTGGCTTGGGCTGCGAATTCGTTTTTCCACGCCCCAAAACCGCCAGCAGTGTTGCCGCATGAGGCTGCTTGAGCTTGTGCTCCAAACATTGT